>JAISRZ010000113.1 GCA_031273455.1 Deltaproteobacteria bacterium
TTTATATTTAATCTTTTAGTGAAAAACGCTGATAAGGAAAAGAAAGCTGTTGAGCTGGAAAACGCCTTCCTGACCCGCGACGCTAAAACCTTATCTGACACTCTCCGAGGCGTCTTAACCGGTGTCCCGGCGAGCCTCCATCCGCCTGACTTTAAATCTTTGGATAATGAGTTGAAGACCTCTTGGAATGAAAATTACTGCAATACCATTTTTTTGATCTACTTCCGGGGACTTGCGATAGACGTTCGACCAAAAGCGCCTGGCTCTATGGGGAATCCTGATTTGACTCTGTTCTTGAAAGACCAGACCAAGGCGCTTATTGAAACCAAACGCCAAAAAGACGTCGGCCAAAATGATGTCCCGTTTACTTTAAATAAAGTTGCCAATGACGCCTTAAAAACCATCATTGATAAAAAGTACGGCCAACAATACCGTCTTCAAGGCGATAAAGTAGTGACGGTGGGCCTTGGAGTTGTTAATCAAGTCTACGTCCATGCTATTTTTGGCGATGATTCGTAATCCTGGTTGTCATAATTTTAGGAGTCTGACGGTTTAAGCCTTTCTATCATGATGTTTCCGCTTAATGAGGCCTATAGAGCTTACTAAGAGCTATATCGTCATAAACAGTTCAAATTATCGCGTGATTCGCTATTGATTACTTTCGATAAAGCTTATCCTTAAGCGCGGCTCGTTTTATCAATATTCCGCTCTCTACGCGTAAGGTAACCTTTTTCGTTTGCGCGGTCGCCTTACGATCCCCCCTCGGGTAAATGGCGTTGACCTTCCCCACATCCACCTACCGCGTTTAGGGCGCTAGGGTTCGGGCGGCCTTGGATTAGGCTATGTATCGCTAGCTCGTCCGCCTGGTGAGGCCTACTAGGCGGTTCTGGTCCATCGGCCCGAAGGGTTGGCCGCCGATTTCTTCAGATTCCCCCTCACCAAAGGACACCCTGGCCATTGGCTAAAAGTTCCCGCCGCCAAGTCTGTAAAGGACTCGCGCCTCCAAGTCCTCGTCCAGGCCGGGCGAACGAAAACCGCCCGTAAAGTTTCCTCTACGGGCGGCTCATTGGCTTTAGGTTATACCCTCATCTTTACAACCGAAGCCAACCTCGTGAGCTGGCAACCATTTTTTTTAGCCCTTAGCTAAACGGATATCCGCGACTAAGGGCTAATTTTATGGGCTACCGCTTCATCTCAATAACTTCGGCCAGCATGGTGTCCGTGGTGGTGACCACCTTGGAGTTGGCTTGGAAACCGCGCTGAGTGACGATCATGTTGACGATCTCATCGGCTAGATCCACGTTGGACTGCTCTAAAAAGTTGGCCCGGATGGTCCCGGTGCCCCCAAAGCCGGGAGGGTTAATGGTGCCCACGCCCGACCAGCGGGTCTCTTGGTAAACGTTGTCGCCGAGCTTCTCTAGGCCCCAGGGGTTTAAAAAGCGGGCTAAGCCAATCTGGAAGAGAGGTTGCTGCCGGCCATTGGTGTAAACTCCGGTTAAGATCCCGTCTTTGTCAATGGAGATCCTCTGTAAAGAGCCCGCTGGGTAACCGTCCTGGCTGGAGAAGATGTTTAAGGACTCGGAGGCGTACTGGGTGGTCCCTTGCTCGTCTAAAATCCAAGCCCCCGCGTTGCCATTAGGGTTCTTGGCCCCCATGTCCAGAGAGATGTGCTGAATGATAGTCGGCAACCCCTCAGGGTACGGCGGGTGGTTGGCCATGGAGGCCGACTGGACAAAAGCCACGTCAAAATCAAAGTACCCTTCCGCGTTGGGGGTTAAGTTAGTCCAGCCAATGGATTCGGATTTGGCGTTAACCTTTAAAGTGTCGCCCGAGGTAAAACGCATGGGCGTCCCGCCAGAGGTGAAGTTGATGGTGAGGCCCGAGCCAAAGGTGTAGGGGCCGGTGTAGTTCATGTCATAGACGGGAATGGTCCCTTTGCCACCATCCGAGTCGGTCCAGACAAAGCCGCTGACATCCGGCACGCTTCCTAAGCTTCGGCGCCAAGTTATGGTGTAAGTCCGATTGGAGGCCACCATGGACCCGGTGACCGCCGAGAAAACTGGGCTACCCTCGTAATACCCGCCCAGTTTGTAGCTATTAAGGGAGTTAGCCGTGTACTGGTTGGCCACCGAAGTCACCGCTGAGGTTAAACGAGCCGCCTCGGTCTTGGTCAGATCGATGTTCTGGGCCTCGATGTCTTTAATCAAGCCGCCGTGACCATCTGGGCCATCCGCCGTGAAGGTGATTTTCCCCTTCTGAATCAAGCCGGCGAAACTCGCCCCTTCCATGAGCACCCGGTTATTAATATCCTTCCGCGCGTCTTCGGTGGGGTCGCAGGTGATAATATAATCCCAGACGTTTTCCATATGGGGGTTCGGCTGGTAGTAGACCATTAGAGTATGGGCGTTCCCTAGGGTGTCGTAAATAGTCCAGGGGTTAGCGTGGGTGTAGTTTTCCGGGGAAATGGGCTCCGTGACATTAGTGGCGTCCCAAGCCCCGGCGAAGCCATTGCCCTCCAACTGCCACGGAGGGTATTTATTTTGAATGGCGGCGTACTCCAGATCGTAGAGAGGCTGGTAAGCGTTGTTAAAGGCCGCCTGATAAGCGTTGCCGGCCATGGCCTTAGCCGTGCTATAAGCGGTTTGCCTAGCCAATTCTTTTTCAATGTCCGAGGGCGTTTTGGTGTAGACACCGTTCTTTAATTCGTACCCTAATTGTTTTAGGTAAACATCGTACTGGGTGTTTATAATTTCATTGTAATATTCATCCGCGGTAACGGAGGGAAACTCAAGCGGCAAGGTATTGTAGGCCGTGACCCCGGCCGCGTGAGCGGCTTCCCTAGCCGCTTCGATGGTCGCCTGGCTGGGAGACGGGGGTTGGCCGATAAACTGATTGGTCGAGGTATTCCAAGTGTAGCCGCCGTGACTATTCATATAAGCCGCGTAAGCGGAATTATAGGCTGACACCGAAGTGGCGCTAGCGAAGGTTGTTGAGCTCGCCGGGTAACCCGCGAAAGACGTGGCCGACGCCGATAGACCAATCGCCGTTAGAGCGGCCTGGTTAGCGGCGGTCGAGGTGGCCTGGGTAGGCAGTTTTTTGAAGGTATTAGTTCCGGCCGAGAGATAGAAGCCCGAAGAGGCCATATAACTAACGTAAGTCGAGTCAAAGGCGTTCCGGTAAGTGGGCGACTTATAGGTCGCGCTATTGGCCGGATAGGTCGCGGCGATCTGGGGCGTGTTCGCGTCAGCGATGGACTTACCCAAAGCCAAGGCGGCGGCGATCTCCGTCGCCGAAGGTGTTTTAGAGAAGGATAACCCTTGATACGTGTAACCTAAGGCCGACATTTTATCTAAAAATTTCGCGTTATAGGCGTTATCAAAGACCGTGTCCTCCTTGTTTGAAGGGTAATTGCCGGGATTGGTAATGGCTAGATAAGCGGCCTTGGCCGAAGTGTTGGCGTGGGCTGAGGCCGAGGCGATCGTTGAAGCCGAAGGCAATAGATAGAAGAATGTTTCCGTAAGGCCAGCTGAATGGAAACTGTAACCACTAGAGCTCATATAAGCGTGATAGGCGCTCACATAGGCTGAATTTAAAGCTTTGCCTGTGGTGCTGGTTAGATCGAATGGCGGTTGGGGTGGGTAACCGCTTCTGGCCACGGCGCCACCGCTAAGAGCGAAAACGGAGCTATTGGCGGACGTGGCGACCCGAGCCGCGAAAGCGGCGCTGGCCGAGACATAGAAGACCCAGTTTCCACCCGCGGAAACAAAATGGCTAAAGCCGCTGGCGCTCATACTATTGACAAAAGCGCTGGTAAAAGCGTCTCGAAAGGTTTTCGAGGAAGAGGTAAAGCCAGCGCTGAAGGTCAACGCCGAGACAGGAACCGCGGATTGGGCCGCGGCGTAGGCTGAGGCCGCCGCCGCCGCGATAGCCGCGGAGGTGGGCGTGGGCAAGAAAGCCCCGGTCCCAGCCGTGTAACCCGCCACCTGAGTCATGTAATTTTCATAGGCCTGGTTAAAGGCTAAGGAAGTGGGGTTATAGGTCGGGTAAGCCGACCCGTGGATCGCGGCGCTGTAAACGGCGTCCGAGGCCAGTTGGCCAATCAGTTCCGCCGGGGGCCGGGCCACTTGGTCAGCGTAGATCTCAGCCCACCCTTCCTCAGGGTAGATAAAGGCGCTAGTGTCATCAGCGTTCAGGTTACAGACGACTTTAATTTGTGAGGTCTCCAAAGGCGGGGCGTTTAACATGACGATCTTCACGTCCTGAGGCACGCCCATGCGCTTTGGCTCTTCCCCGGGTTTGGGCACGGACAGTTCCCAGCCCTGAAGGATGTAGCCGGCCGGGGTCTCTAAGTTCCCGTCTTTGTCGGTGGTGAAGTTACCGGCCCGGGTGTACATGATTTCCCCGGTCACCCGGTCGCGCACCTGGAAGAACCCATCGCCAGTGATGGCCATGTCCGTGTCCACGGCCGAGCTGATGAACGACCCTTGGGTGAACATCTGTTGGATGGTGGACACTTTGACGCCGCGGCCAATCTGCTGGGTTTTGCCGTTGGACCAGTAATCTTGGCTAATCAAATCCTCAAAATTGGTCCGACCAGCCTTGAACCCCACGGTATTAACGTTGGCGATGTTGTTGCTGATAACCTGCATTCCGGTGGATAGAGCTGAGAGGCCGGTGACCGCCGCGTACATGGCGCTGGAAATACTCATGGGAAAACCTCTTATATCGTCATCTAAAATTTAGCTATCTAATAAACTAGTGGAAGTGGAGCCGTTTGATTCCAGGATCTCCATGACTTGGCTTAAGCTAATCTGGGATTGACCCAAGTGGACCACGGGCTGGCCGTCCTCGTCAAAGGAGACCGAGGTCACTTTGCCGCTAATGGTCGGGGTAATCCCCTCGGTCATGGTCTCGCCGGCCGAGTTGGTGGCCGTGACCTGGAAAAGATACGAGCCATCCGGGACTTTATCGCCGCTATTGTTCAGGCCATCCCACGATAAATCGTAGCTCCCGGGGTTGACTTGGCCCCAATCGTACATGCGCACTTGGACCCCATCCCCATCCACGATGTAGACTTGGATCTTCGCCGCCTCGTCCACTTCCAAAGTCCCGGAATAGTCCACTTTGCCGCCACTGACGGAGAAGACGTTGGCCTCGGCTTTGACCTCTTTCCCGATGAGGGTTAAGGTCTGGAATTGGTTCTGGGCCTGGATAAAGCCGGCCATGGAGGTGACGTTGGAGTTTAAGTTGGTTAGCTGCTCCAACTGGGAGTACTGGGCCAACTGGGCGGTCATCTCGGTGTCTTCCATGGGGTTAAAAGGATCCTGGTTCTGGAGCTGGGTTAAAAGTAAGGTCAAAAAGGCGTCCTTACCCAACTGCCGCTCCGAGCCGTCAGTGACCGGCACCGTCTCCTCAGTCCAAGCCTCAGCCACGGAGGTCCGGGCGATGGGCGGGTTATCGGCGCTGTAAATTACGGTGGACATGGCTAACTCCTATATAACCCGGTCAAATAACCGCTGGCTCGCGGCCAACTGGGGCTCTAACCCGGAACTGTCGGTCTCTTCGGTCGTGTTCGACGCGGTCTGGCTGGAATGGTCCCTAGAACGGCTAAAATGGCGGTCCTTAGCCTCTTGCCCCTCAAAGGACAGGGTTAGGGTCATCTCTAGGCCAGATTCGGCCAGAGAGGCTTTTAACGAGGATATTTCCTGTTCCAAAGCCTCATAGGCCTCCAAGGTCTCAGCTCGAATGTGGGCGGTCAGCTTATCGTTCTTAACCTTAAGCTCCACGTCCAAGCGGCCCAAGTCCTCGGGGTCCAAATCCATCTTTAAGCGGTGGATCCCATGCCGAGCCGAGTAGATAAGCTTGGTCTCCAACTGCTTGGCCAGGCTTTCCCGGGATCCGTAACCGCCCATTTCGGCGGCTAAGGACTGGGCGAACCCACTGCCCTCTAACCCTTGGTTTAAAGTCAGGGATTTAACCCCGGATAAGGCCAAGCGCTCTTTTTCCCGCTCTTGGCTGTGCCTTTGGCCTTGGTCGCCTAAGTTTTCCCCACCGGCCCGAAGTCCCGAGATCCCGCCCCTTAAAGCTTGTAAAGCCGGGGACAGCTCAGCGAAGTCGTCAGCTAGTTGGCGATCGCCTAAGGAGCCTAGTTTTAAAAGAATTTCGTTAAAGACCGGGGCTTTGGCCACTTCCGAATCTAGAGTGGAGCCAGCGATTAAGGACTGGACGTCTTTAACCAAGTTGGCCGCGCTAACCGACTGGGTTTGCGGTTTATCCAAGATGGCCAGAAAACTGACTAGATCCTCTAATTTAGCCCCGGGCTCTTGGGCCAGGTACTGGCTAAAGAGGGTTAAGCTTTCCGAGTTGGCCCCCATAAGTTTTAGGGCTAAGGTCAGTTCCGAGGTGTCGCCGTCATTAAGTAAAGGGGCTAAGGGCTCTTCCACTTTGCCCAAAAGATCCCGTAAGCTTTGGGCCGAGAACGTTTGGCCCGGGGCTAAATCGGCGGTCACGGCTTTAACGGCTTCCTGCGATAAACCCAAGCTTAAAAAGTACTGGCCCATAGCCCCGACGCCCGCCGCGGTCACGGTCAATTGACCGCTAACTAAGGAGTTCTCGGCCATAAACGAGGCTAACTCAGGGCTAATCTCGCCGCTCGCGGCCAGATCGCTTAAACCTAAGCTTTGGGCTAAGGCCAAATCGCTTTCCATTTGGCTAACTTCTTTCACCACTCGATCTAAGGTTAAGGGCCCTTGGGACAGTTTGGCGGTCATACCGGCCACTTGCTCAGCGGTGGCCCCGCTGGCCAGCATGATCCGGCCTAAAGCCGGCAAACAATCCCGATTCATGGTCCAGAGTTTCCCTTGACCGCTAATATTGTCGAGTAAACCTTTTAAAACCTTGGACGGTCTTTCTTGGCCGCTTAACTCCCAAGCCCGAACGCCCCGCTCCACTTGGCCCCCGCCCATTAAGGTTTGGGCCACTTGCTCTTGGAAGGCCGCCGGTAAAACCGTTTGGGCCTCAAAGACCGTCTTTTTCCTTTGGAAAGCGGTTTTCTTTTTGGCCCTAAACTTGGCCGTGGCCTCTTCCACGGTCTCTTCGTCCGAGCCTTTCGCGGCCTCATGATCTTTAGCCGCCTGGGCCGCGTCGCCCTTAATCCGCTCGGCCTGGTCGGCCAGTTTGGCCCGAGCTACCTTGGCGTCCTCTAAGTACGAGCTAAATTCGGTGGTCTGGCCCCAGTTCTCGCGCGAAAGGAGGGTTATATCCCGAGTTTCCGTTATTAAAGCGTTGACGGATTGGATGTCCATAACCTTTTTCTCCTTTTCGGCGAGCTAAAAATCTCGCCCCTCGGAAAGGGCTTAAAGCAACCCCTGTGCCAAGGCGGTTTTCCGGCCATTTTCTCCCCCAAAAGTCTTTAAATTTACCTTTAAAAACTATATTTAATAGACATTTTTTCTAATTGACCTGGGATAGAAGGGTTGGTTCTGAGGTAAACTTAAAGGGGCAAAAAGGCCCCTTTCGCCGGACTAAACCGGGGGTTTAACGCGAGGTTATCGTCAAGGTAGGGTCGAAGCGGGCTTAAAAAAGGTCGAACTGGCTCTAAGCGGATCTTCCGGGTCGGAAAAATTTTCCCCCGCCCCATTATCTCGCGGCCTAACCAAGGCTAGGCCGTCTTAAGGCCATTTATGGCCCTTAACCTTTTTCTTAGAAATTACCCGAAATGGCCTCTAGCTGGCTGACTTTTTGAATTGACCGCCTAGCCGCTTCCAGTCGGTCGCCTAGCCGCTTCTAGCCAACCTTCTAGCTAATTCCGACCGCCTGGCCCTCTAAGGAAACCTTGGCACAGGCCTTGCTTAAAGCTTTGGGGACCAGCCTCGATAGGCCCCCAGAGGAGACCATCATGAAAGCTTTTTTTCTGGCCGTGAGCTTACTGGCCCTTTTTGGTTGCTCCAAAAGCTTAAGCGAACCCAGCCCTTTGTCCAACCAGACCGCGGCTTTAAATAACCCGCCAGTGGAAGTTTACGCCCCACCGGCGGTCAAAACCGAAGGCTCCCTTTTTAATGAGGACTCCCGGCCGGACTTCTTTTCCGACATGAAGGCCCAACGAGTGGGGGACATCATCACCATCAATATCGTGGAGACCAGCCGGGGGAGTAAACAAGCCAACACCTCCACCTCCCGCTCCAACGCCGTCAATAGTAAGGTTAACTCCCTTTTTGGCTTGGAGAAACCTGGGGTTTTGCCCTCACCGGGCGGGATTGACCTTATGGGCGGTTTGGATCTGTCCTCCTCCCACAACTTCACCGGAACCGGCTCCACTAGCCGGGCGGAAAGCGTGACCGCCAAGATCTCGGCCCGCATCATCCAGGTTTTGCCCAATCGGAACCTGGTTATCCGGGGGTCCCAGGAGATCATGGTCAATAACGAAAAGCAGTACATCACCGTCCAAGGGGTGGTGCGCCCAGCCGACGTGGCCACGGACAACTCGGTTCTTTCCACCTACCTAGCTGACGCCCGCATTGAGTACACCGGTAAAGGCGATGTCAGCGATCGGCAACGGGAAGGTTGGTTCACTCGCCTGGTGGGCAATATCTGGCCTTTCTAAAGAAAACGAGACTATCATGAAAAAAACCGCCATAAGTCTAGCCCTAACCGCCTCGATTACCTTATTGGCCTTTCTTTTAAGCGCCCCAGCGGAAGCTATCCGGGTCAAAGAGCTGGCCACCTTTGAGGGGGTGCGGGTCAACCAGATAACCGGCTATGGCTTAGTGGTCGGTTTAAACGGGACCGGCGATAAGGACCAAACTGGCTTTACCCGCCAGTCCTTGTCCAACCTTTTAAAAAGGATGGATCTGTCCATCGCCCCCTCGGCCCTAAAGGTGAAAAACGTGGCCGCCGTCATGGTGACCGCTGATTTACCGCCCTTTGTCAAACCCGGAAACAAAATCGATATCTTAGTCTCCTCCATTGGCGACTCCACATCCCTTCAGGGCGGAACGCTATTAGTCACGAGCTTAAAGGGCTTAGACAACCAAGTTTACGCCATGGCCCAAGGGCCTTTGTCCGTTGGCGGTTTCGCCATCACCGGCCAAGCGGCCTCGGTCCAGAAGAACCACCCCACCGTGGGCCGGATCGTCCAAGGGGCCACAGTGGAGCGGGAAGTGCCCATCCGCTGGCAGGGCAAAGAGTCTTTATCGGTCAAACTGAGTCAACCCGACTTCACCACCGCCGCCCGGGTGGCCGAGGCCATTAACGAAAGCTTACCCGGGGCGGCGGCTAAACCTTTGGACGCCTCCTCGGTGGAACTGACCGTCCCGGCCAACTTTCGGGAGAATCTAGCGGTTTTGGTGGCTGAGCTGGAGAACTTAAACGTGGAGCCGGATTACGTGGGCAAAGTCATCATTGACGAGCGGACCGGCACGGTGGTCATTGGGGAAAACGTCAAGCTGTCCACCGTGGCCGTGGCCCACGGAACCTTATCGGTCCAGATCCGCGAGGGGGTCCAAGTCACCCAACCCGGGCCCTTTACCGATGGGGAGACCATGGTCAACCCGGAAACGGAAATCAACGTTGAGGAAGGGGCTGACAACCTATTGCTCATTGAAAGGTCCACCAACATTAATGACGTGGTCAAAGCCTTAAACGCCATTGGGGTGACCCCCAGGGATCTCATCATGATCTTTCAGGCCATTAAAGCCGCTGGGGCCTTACACGGCGAACTGGAGATCATCTAGTGGCTAACCCAACCTCTGATATCAGTGGGGCCACTTTGTTAAAAAGGTCCACCGTCAAACCCTTAAGGCGAGCGGCTAATCCCCAAGTGGAGACCCGGCGCCTATCGGTTTCGGAGCTAAAACAAGGTCTTAACTTTAACGAAATCATTAACCTTGATGGGACTAAGGGGGTTAACCCCAGCCCAGGCTCGCTAGAGAGCCAGACCATCGCCCCCAAGGTCGTTGAGGTCGAGCCCCAAAGCCAGGAAGCCCAAAACGCGGTTCTCGCCGCCAAATCTCGCTACTATGGCCGGAAAGCCCCCAAAGCGGCCGCCTCTTTACGGGACCAAAGCCAGTCCTTAACCGAAGAGGAGAAGATTGGCCAGCTAAAGAAGATTAAAAAAGCGGCTGAGGATTACGAGGGCCTTTTAATGAAAGAAATGATTAAAAGCGTCCGCCAAAGCCCCTTGGTCAAAACCGCTGGGAGCGAGACTTATAGCGAGATCGCCGAAAAACCCTTCACCGCGGCCTTAACCGCGGCTGGGGGTTTAGGTTTAGCCGAAAAGATCGTTTCCGACGTGGCCCGGCAAGAGGGCTTGACCGACACCCTAAAAGCTCACCCGGAAATCATGGGCCCCAACTATCGGCCCAAGATTTCCCCTAACTTAACGCGGAAAGCTCCTTTAATCCCGAGCTTAAAAACCGCTAGCTAAACTTAACCGATAACTTGTCGTTGCGGGCGAAATAGCGGAGGGACCCCATGGATATCGCCATAGTGGCTAAATTAGCCGCGACCTTAGAAGAGCATCTCGCTGGCTACCAAAAGCTGGTGGATTTTATCAGCGAGGAGAAAAAATACCTTTTATCCTTGGATTTAGACGGCCTTTTAGTGACCAGCCAAGCCAAAGAGGTTTTAGGCCGAGCCATCCAAGACCAGGTGGCCGCGGTAATCACCTCTCTTTCCGACACCGCCCTCATGCTCGGGTTGCCGCCAGTCCCTCAACCAACCCTGCAGGAAGTGGCCGCCCTTTTGCCGAAACCCTACGGGGGCAAGATTAATGAGTTAGCCATCACTTTAGCTCGCTTAAAAAACGTTATCTTACGGGAAAACGAGGCCAACCGGCGGTTTGTCCAAGAAGCCTTGTCCTTGGTCAATGGCTCCATCAACGCTTTAACCGGGGCCGATCAAATTAAAGGCGACAGTTACGGGAAAGACGGCGGTCAAGACCAGAGCGTTAAAAAAGCTCGGCCCACCAAAGTCTCCAAAGAGGTCTAATATGGGCGTATCCTCCTCCATGTACGTGGCCCTCACGGGGTTAAGAGCCTCGCAAGCGGCCATGGAGACGGCCAGTAACAATATCGCTAACGTTAACACCGTGGGCTACTCCAGGCAAAGGGTTAACCTTTCGACCCTTCCGACCCAATCCTATTCTTATGGGCAGATGGGTCTAGGGGTCCAGATCGATAACGTCCAAAGGTACCATGACGACTTTTTGACCCGGAGCTTAATCATGACCGGCTCAACTTTAGGCCATGACGTGGCCTTAAAGCAGTCCCTGGACAACCTGGAGCTCTTTTTTAACGAAAGTAATGGCGGCGGCATCAATCAGGCCATGAACGATTTCTTCGCTTCCTGGGACCAACTGGCCGATGAGCCAGCCAACCAGCCCTACCGGGAGGAGCTCATCCAATACGCCGAGTCTTTGACCAAGCAAATCGCCATCCGCCGGGATAGCTTGGACGCCATGCGCCAAGACGCCAACACCCGGATCGACGACGCGGTGAAAGAGGTTAATAGCCTACTTAAGGAAATCGCTAGTTTAAACCACCAAATCACCGTCTCCGAGGACCCCTCCAAGAACCGCGAGGCCAATGAGTTACGGGACACCCGCGAAGAGCTGACCCGGCAGCTGGGCGAGTACATGAATATTTCCTATTACGAGGATCCCCAAGACGGCCAGTGGACCATCACCAGCTCGGCCGGGATTCCCTTGGTGTTAAAGGACCAGGATTACCCCTTATCCACCAACACTAAAAGCAATGGGGACGTGGAAATAAGGACTAGCCACAATCAGTATTGGTTAGAGGAGATTAGCCCCTCCATCACCGAAGGGGCCATTGGCGGCTGGTTGGAGTTTCGGGATGAGGTCTTATACGAGACCTATAAAACCTTTGACTCTTTTACGGACGGGCTCATTTTCGCCATTAACGACCAGCACGTCCAAGGGGCTGGGGAAGCTCTTTTCACCGAGGCCCAAGGGACGACCTTAGTCTCCAATCGGGCCTACGCGGAACTGGACTTCGCCGGGAACGACAACTCTTTACTATTGTCCACCTGGGTCTCCCACTTGGAGTCCAAGGAACCCTACAGCGCCTACGCCGATCCGGAAAACATCACGGTCAGCTTTAAAAAAGCCGACCAAATGACCTCGGAAATCTCTTCGGAAGTGAAGTTTAACGATGACCCGGCCATTTTAAAGTGGGAAATCACCGTGACCTTACCGGTGGACCGCTCCGGGAACATCACCGTCACGGCCAAAGAGCTAGCGGATTACATCAATTCCGAACGCTCCAGTAGCGTCGCCGATGGGGTTAATTACCTGCCCCCCCGGACCAGCTCCTGGAAGATCGGCGACTTTATCACCGCGGAAGGGGTGGCCAATGAGGGGGAAAATGGTTTAATCAGTTTTCCCGGGGCCACTTACCCGCCCGGTCAAGGCCAAACCATCCCTTTAACCCGAGATCTCCAATACACCCTGCCCCAAGGGAGCCATTTGTCTTTCGGGTCGGATTACGCCAGCTTAACCACCACCTTTAAGCACACCAATAACGATCTGACCATCACGGCCATCGCCAAAGGCGACGCTGGGGAAAACTTATCGGTGGAGTTTTTAAACAATGGGGCCAACCAAGCCTTCCAAGTCCAAGTTCTGGACGAGGAAACCGGCCAAGTGGTTAACGACCCAACAAAGATTCCCCCCCACCGCTTGGTCATCTCGGTCCAATTGGCCACCGACTCCAGTGGCCAAGTATTGACCACCGCTGGCGACATCACCGCGGCCATCAACAATCACTTTGTGGCCCGCACTTTAGTCACCGCCGAGACCCCGGCCGAGGAAACCGGCTTAGGGACGGTCACGGAGATGGAGCGGACCTTTTTGGATCGGAGCGGCTACTTCACCCTAGTCACTTATCCAGACGGGGAAGAGCCCATTTTCCACCAGGTAACCGTCAACCCCACGGACACCATTGAGGACATTGTCAGTCAAATCGGTACCACCTTCGACACTGGGGTTCCAGGGATTAGGTTAGAACGGGTCACCGACCGCCACGGCGAGGACAGTATTCGCCTCATCGCCGACGATGGGGTCCAGTTTGGCTTCGCCGGGGACAGTTCCGGGATCTTAGCGGCTTTGGGCTTTAACAACTTATTAACTGGCTCCAAGGGCTCGGACATCGCGGTTAACCAAGCCGTGGTCAATAACCTGGATTACTTGTGCGCGGCCAAAATCGACTCCAATGGGGTCGTAGCCTTAGGCGACAACACCAACGCTTTGGCCATGGCTGACGTTAAAGACCGGAACTATTCCTTCTACCGCCAGAGCTCCGCCACCTTAGGGACCGAGTTTAACACTATCTACGCGGACATCGGCTCCAAGACCCAAGCGGCCACTAGGGCTTACGATTTTACGGAAAACCTCATGACTGGCCTTCAGGATCGCCAAGACTCCATCGCGGGGGTCAACTTGGACGAGGAACTGGCCGACATCTTACGGTTTCAATATATGTACCAGGCTTCGGCCAAGATTATTTCCACCATTGACAGCATGATGGAAACCCTTCTGGCCATTAGGTAAAAGGGGCTAACCATGATCTACCGCACTTCCCAGCGGGGGACTTACCGGTCCATAAACACCAACCTGGACCTTTTAAGCTACCGCATCGCCCAGTTGTCCAATAAGATCGCCTCCGAAAAGAGCGTTAACAAGCCCTCGGACAACCCCTCGGGCGCGGCCTCCATCTTGCGGGCGAGGACGATTTTATCGGAAATAACCCAGCACACGGAAAACGTTAACTACGCTAACACTTGGCTCACGAACACCGGTAACGTCATGGACAGCGTGAAAAACGCTCTTGATGAGATCTACGCCAAAGCTGAGCAAGGGGCCACCGACACCTACACCTCAGAGCAAAAAAAGATTATCGCGACGGAAATCGACCAACTGTTCCAGTCAATTTTGCAATTCGCCGACTCTAAGTTTGGGGATAACTACATTTTAAGCGGTCAGTCGGTGGGGACCCAACCCTTTTCCTTAAACTTACGCTCCCAAAGCTTGGTCGCGGGTTGCGACAATTCCGAACTGTGGACCGGTAAAGCCCAAACCGCCAGCGCCGAGTACGACCCCCGACCGGATCTGCCCATCCAAAGCGAAAAGTATTTAATCGAGGTTGTCCAAGCGGGCGGGATCGATAGCGACCAATACGCTTTACAAAATAGTCTAGCCACTTTAAAGCTCCAAGGCTCCAATAATAATGGCGATTACGCTTTAACCCTAACCGCCCAAACGCCCCAGTATAACCAGACCCAAATCCGTTTGGTGGCCGGGGAACAAGACGTTTGGACCACGGGCTCGGCTGGGGGCGATAACTTAATCGCCTTTAACGTTTCGGGGACGAGCGAGGCCATGAAAGTGGTCTACGCTTACGGGTCCTCCTCCGCGGCCCCGGTGTCCGCGACCTATTCCTCCGCCACCCAGACCATCACCGTTTATTTAACCCCGAGCGAAGATCCGCCCTTTGGGGCCAGCGCGGTCTCCAAAACCTCGGCTTATTTGGTGGTCTCGGCCATTAACGCTTTATCCTCCTCGACCCACGTGACCGCGGTGGGGAGTGGTTTGGGGCTAGTGGATTTGACTAAGGACTCGGCTGATCAACCGCAAAACACGGTTATCTCCTTTAACCACCCCATTGGGGTGGCCGTAAATGGCGATCTCATAACCGTCTACGTACCCGTTAGTAGCGGCGGGACCATCAAGACCACGGTGAGCCAGGTGGCTAGCGCCCTTAACGCTGACCCCTGCGCCTCGAAAATGGTTAAAGCTACGGCCTTAAACACCAATATCCTCTCGCCCTATTACCCGACCCCGGCTAATGGGGCCGTCAGCTTAACCACGGGGTATCAAGAGCTCCTTCCGACCTCCCCTTACACCTTGGCTTTCGCCCAAACCGAGGTGGCCGGAACCCAGAACGACTTGGTCTTTACGGTCAAAAACGAGGCGGGGGCCCCCCTTGGCTCGGCGGGGAACGCGGTCTCTATCATTTATGAGTACAGCCAAAACCCGACTAACACCACCGCCACCGTGGCCTATTACGACGCTTCCAGTCAGACCATCACCGTGACCTTAGGCAATAACGGGCCAGTTTACGTGGAGGAGTACGCGAGGCAATACTCGGACCCCAAAAGCTTGGCCTTTATGAACGCTAAAGAGGCCGACCGCTTAGCCCGACTTTCGGCTCGGACGGCCACGGGCTTAGACGTTATGAACGCGGTCAACGCTTTAGCCCAAAGCCCCAACGCCGCTTTAATCCCCCATGTGGAAGCCACTTTAGCCGATGGGGAAAGCGGTTTGGGCCGAGTCACGCCCACCGGGCCTTTGTATTTAAGCCAAGGGTATAGCCAGGCGGCCTTATTTAGGGTGTCGCAAGATGGCGGAAAAACTTGGGGCCCGCCCCAGGCCTTTTCGCCCAGCCAATACTCCACAGGACAGCTTTTTTACAACAGTCAATTGGGCCACGCCTCTTTAACCACCAATCTCCGCGGCGAGGCCAATGATCTGGTCTTTACGGCCAACTATATGGGGACTTGGGGCGATGATCTACGGGTGGAGTATCACGCCCCCAACCCGGCCAGCGCCAATAGCGATTTATCCATCGCCGTTGGCCCCAACTCCTGGAACATCACTGTCAATCTGGCCACCAACAGCGCCGGTCAAGTTATCACCACGGCCAATGACATTATGGCGGCCATTAATAACCATCCCCAAGCCAGTCAACTGATCACGGCCTCTTTAGCCAACTACCACGAAGGCGGCGAGGGGGTGGTTCAAGGGATGGGCTGCGTAGCCCTGGCCACGGGCGAACCTTATGAGATCGAGGGACAAACGCGGATAACGCCGCTGGGCCACGCCACGGCGGCGGTGACCTTTCCCTACACGCCCTCCCAGCAAAGCTCCCCGGATCTTATTTACCAAGCTTTGGCCCATGGCCAAGAGGGGAACTCCATCGGGATCCGCTACACCACCTCGGCTGATCCCGCCATTTACTCCTCCGGGACTATGTATCAGGATCACGTCTCCATTGGCTATGAGACCCACCCCAATGGCGACCAGGTGGTGGTGGTCCACTTAGCCACGACCTCTTTACCCAGTTGCCCGGACGCCGATTCCGATCGCGAGGCCTATAACGAGTGGCTCAAACTGTATCCGGTTTATAGCTGCCAATCCTCTAGAGCCGTCATTAGCACGGCTGGGGACGTTTTAGAGGCCTTAGTGGCCAAAAACCTCGCCCAACCCGAAAGCGCCCTCGTCTGGGCCTCCATGGACTACAAAGACGAAGGCTGGGACTCCACGGCCAAAGTCGGCCCAACCACTGGGACGGTTTGGCTGTCCGGCGGGGATGACTCTTTAAAAGAAGAGGACCACGGCATTAGCCTCAGCTTTATTCCCGATGGCACGGCTTTACAGGTGGGCGACCGGTTTGAGGTGGAGGTGGGCTGGTACAATGGGGACCAGAACAATATTGACATTAACGCCATGAACGGGTACCGGACCACCATTAACACCACTGGCGACGCGCTTTTGGGGGCCAATGGGGCCGATGATAACATCTTAGACACCATCCAGCGTCTTTACTGGGGCTTAACCCAAGGCGACACCGAGCTAGTGGAAAGGGAACTTCCCCATCTAAAAGCGGCCATTGAGAAAGTCACCACTTTAGAAACCAACGTGGGGACGAGGATTATCCGCAATCAGTTTGTCTTAGGCAATTTGGAGGATGAGAAGTACGCCACGGAAACCACCCTTTCCGCGGTGGAGGACGCGGATTTCACCCGGCTGATTACGGATCTGAAAAACGCCCAGCTAGTCTACGAGGCGGTTTTAGGCTCCACTGGTTTGACCACTAAATTAAGTCTTCTTAATTACATTTAAACCTTGTATTTTAGCGATTAGCTTTATCATTAGCTATAAATACAACGTTTTAAGTTTTAAATTATTAGTTTATCTTTCTTACTCATTTTAAGATAACAATAATCGTTTGTTTTTAAGCTAAAAACTTCGGTCGCGGCGCTTATTTGGGCCAGCCCATTAGGTACTTAGAGGCGATAAAAAAACGGGCCAAAAAAAATAGTTGACTTCGTTAGGCGCCTTTAGGTATAATTATTATGGATCGGGGAGCTGGTACTCCCCGGTCCCGTGGTCACCTTCCGTTATTTTTTGTTATACGCCCCTATAGAACCTTTTGAATTCCTTTCTATAGGGGCGCTTCGTTAATTAAAAACATTAATTAATAAGGGGCCACTATTAAACCGCCGGCCACTGAGGTAAGCGCGCCCATAAGGAAATCCCTTATGGGCGTCCTTACTTAAATCCGCGCTATCCACCAGGCCATTGTCATCATCCCAACCTTAAAGTCAGTAAAACCGCGTAGTTTCTGGCGCTATTTGTTTATCGAGTTTCCTATTTTGATAATCGCTAAACCCCAATGGATAATCATTAATTATATAAATATCATAAATACCTAAACTAAGATGATTAGTCCCTTATGGCTTCTAGCGGTTAAGGGTGCCTTTTTAGACGCGCTCCACTTAAGGCCTTCATATCTTAGCCAATTTGTTAATTCCTGATGTCGACTTATTAGAGGCGGGCGATCTAGCTTAGGGATATGGACACGGAAAATGGGCGCCAGAGCAATATTAACCTTTTTCACCATGAGCGGTCACCAAGGGGACGCGGCTTTCACTAGCTTTATCTTAAGAACTCAAAAGCGCTCGACTACTTTGCCAGGCGATACTTTACCACACGGTTATAACCTTAAAATTAAACCTTATTGATTATATTAAAATATTATATTATATCTTTTGTTATAAGCGTATAAAAATATATATATTTAATTTAAATAATTTGTTAAAAATAAAAACTGTAAACTATATTAATTAAAAAGTCGTATATCGGCGCAAATTTTGGAGTTAGCTTTTAAGGGTCTAAGAGGCGATTTACTATCTCTAAAAAATAGTTGCTTTCTTCAGACGACTTTGTGTATAATAAATTGAGACCGGGGAGTTGCCAGCTCCCCGGTCCTGTGGTCACCTTCCGTTATTTATTGTTATACGCCCCTATAGAACGATTTGATTCCCTTTCTATAGGGGCGCTTCGTTAATTAAGAACCTTAATTAATAAGGCCACTATTAAACCGCCGGCCACTAAAGGCCAGCGCGCCTAAAAGGAAATTCCTCATAGACGCCCTTTTTTCATAAAATATATTAACGGAGGAGGTAACCTTAATCAGCCTAACTTATAAAGCGAAAAAACGCAAGTTTTATTCGCTATTTTTTTTTCTTAATATCTAGTTTCCTATTTTTATACCCGCCCACCCCAATCGATAATCATTAATTTTATTATGTTATATTATATAATTATCATAAATACCTAAATCAGGATTAGTCCCTTATGACCCCTGGCGGTTAAGGTAGCCTTTTCCAACACGCTTCCCTTAAGACCTTCATTATCTTAGCCAATTTGTTCAATTCCTGATGTTGACTTATAAGAGGCGGGCGATCTAGCTTAGGGATATGGACGCGGAAAATGGGCCCCAGAACAATATTAACCTTTTTCGCCAAGATCGGTCACCGTGGGGACGTGGCTTTCACTGGCTTAATCTTAAGAACTCAAAAGCGCTCGACTACTTTACCAGGCGATTATTTACCATACGGTTATAACATCCAAATTAAATTTTATTGATTATGTAAAAATATTATATTATAGCTTTTGTTATAAGCGCATAAAAATATATACATTTAATTTAACTAATTTGTTAAAAATAATAACTGTAAACTATATTAATTAAAAAGTCGTATACCGGCGCAAATTTTGGAGTTAGCTTTTAAGGGTCTAAGAGGCGATTTACTATCTCTAAAAAATAGTTGCTTTCTTCAGACGTCTTTGTGTATAATAAATTGAGACCGGGGAGCGGACACTCCCCGGTCCCTTGGTCACCTTCCGTTTTTTTATTGGCGCCCCTATAGAACCAAATGAATTTCTCTTCTATAGGGGCGCTTCGTTAATTAAAAACCTTAATTAATAAGGCCACTATTAAGCCACCGGCCACTAAAGGCCAGCGCGCCTAAAAGGAAATTCCTCATAGGCGCCCTCCTTTCATAAAATATATTAACGGAGGAGGTAACCATAATCAGCCTAACTTATAAAGCGAAAAAACGCAAGTTTTATTCGCTATTTTTTTTCTTAATATCTAGTTTCTTATTTTTATACCCGCCCACCCCAATCGATAATCATTAATTTTATTATGTTATATTATATAATTATCATAAATACCTAAATCAGGATTAGTCCCTTATGACCCTTGGCGGTTAAGGTAGCCTTTTCCAACACGCTTCCCTTAAGACCTTCATTATCTTAGCCAATTTGTTCAATTCCTGATGTTGACTTTTATGAGGCGGGCGATGCGCCTTTTGGATATGGTCTGACCCAATGGGCCCCGTTGACTATCACGGCGGCGGGTCCTAATTAGCCAATTTGTTCAATTCCTGATGCTGACTTATATGAGGCGGGCGATGCGCCTTTTGGATATGGTCTGACCCAATGGGCCCCGCTGACTATCACGGCGGCGGGTCCTAATAAGCTCTTTAACTAGTTATTGTTCTTATAAATTATTGTTCTTATAAACACTTCTTTTCGTGATTGTTTTAGGTTGAGCGCTTATTAAAAACCCCAGTCTTATTGACCAAAAACCCCCTTTCCCCCAGCGGTCTTGACCCCTAAAAGTTCTCTTAAGACCTCTAGCGAGGTCCATAGTCCGACCCTTAGAGAATCAGCCATCTAGCCCCCCAAACCTTAACCGCCTATTCCCCTGGCGTTCTTGACAACCTGGCCCCTAGGGCTTAAAGTTTTAAAAGGCTAATTTCTTAAGGGTTTAAGACGGTTTATCGCCCTTTTTTGTCTATAACTTGTCAATAAATTAACTATACGTTTTGACCTTAAGTCTAGAGCCGTTTTATGACGCTATATAGAAAATCCTTTAGTTTAAGGAAACCGTAACCGTTCACCCCGGGCTAAAGGCTCGCCTTTGGCCCGGGGTTGAGGCGCTCTAGGGCGTCTCCGGGTTACCAGGGTTAGGGCCTGGCTCGCCAGGTCCTCCGTTGAGCGTAGGTTA
>JAISRZ010000036.1 GCA_031273455.1 Deltaproteobacteria bacterium
CACTTTACTGTTCTTCCAAAACCAAGAGTTTAAAAAATTCTGGTTTAATACCGGATCCTCGACCATTCTGGCCGATTTCCTGAAAGACAACCGGCTAACGGTGGAGGAGTTTAGCGGACAGGAAGTTGGTAAGGACTTCGCTGACAATCCAGGCGAATTTACGGAAGCGAATCCCGTAAGTTTTCTCTACCAAACCGGCTACCTGAGCCTTCGACCTGGATCCAACGAGAATAATTTCGTCTTGGATTACCCCAACCGTGAGGTCCGGGAAGCCATGGATAATCTTTTGGTTAACAATTTTTGAGGTTTTAGCGAGGCGGCCAAAGGCTTATACCGAATTACCAAACGCCTTGGCTAGTGAGAACGTTCAAGAGGTCATTGATATATTCAACCGACTCTTGGCCAAAATCCCTTACGTTGATTATATCGCCGCTAGAGTTAAGACCGACAGTAAGTCAAATAAGAAGGGGGTTGATTTTGGGGAATTTCTCTACCGGGCGTCTCTATTATCCTTTATCCATGGCGCGGGGGCGCGGGTTATCCCCGAAACTTACGGAAATCGGGGGCGAACTGACCTAGCGCTGGACTACAAAAACCGTATCTGGGTCATGGAAGTAAAAGTCTGTCAAAGCGCCGATAAAGAGGAGGAGACCCTGGAGAACGCCCGCGCCCAAATGATCGCAAAAAGGTATTCCGAACCCTACAAAAATCCCATTTGCCTGGGGATAGTCATTAATGACCAATTGAGACAGAGCGCCCATTGGAAGGACTTTTTGGAGTTTTAAGGCGGAAACCAAGGCTAAACAAAATAACCCTCCAACGGAAAATGACGTTAGTCGACCCCGTTTTAGACCTTAAAGATTTAGCCCTTCGCGCCTACTTCCAAAACCTCCCTAAGGCCCTTTAACCCCAGGCGAACTGGGCTTAAGGCCACCTTTAAGGCCTAAGGCAAACGCTAAAGAGCGGATTCGACAGCGTCAAGAAGGGGCTTTAACGACCAGCGATTCTAATTTTGGCGTCACCATGAATTTTTTCCGCCAATTCGCTCTCGCGCGCCAGGCGATTCCTTACCTGTTGGCCCCGCTCGTCCTTTGAGGATCCCCTGTCCGTGGACTTAAATTCCTTAGCTTCTTAGCCTAAATGTTGGTAACTTGGCCTAATAAAGTTTCCAGCCAGCCCCGCCCGGGGCTCGTGTCTGGCCAAAAGATAATTTGGCTGGAGAAAAGCGCCGCCGAATGAAGGCGCTTTATGGGCCACCTATGGTCGGCTAGCGAACGGTTTTCGCTAAAAGAAATTGTTTTAGGGAACATACCGATTTCTAAGGTGGCGGCGGAAAATCCATTTGACTCTGAGTATAAAAGCCACGCGCCTATTTTCCCCAGCGAATTTCGATAGCTTAAGCCAACTTCGCCCCTAAAAAGCTTAACTTTAATAGCTCTAAGCCTTTAAGGGCGGTGGCTTGGCCTAATTAAGCCTTACGGTTTAATGATTTCTAGATTAAACCTTAGTGGAGTTCGCCCTCATGAAAATCTTCTTTAGCCTCATTATCGCGGCGACCCTGGCCGTAGCCCTCAGCCTAACCTTAGACCCCGCGCCCTTAGCCGCCCAGAAAGGGCGAGTCAATCGCTTAACCACCCAGGACGAGCTCGGTAATACCTTTCCCAGCAAAGGGTTTGGCTACTTAAGCGCCGAGACGATCCAGCAAAATACGGTCTATGAGGGTTGCGCCACCGCCGGTTTTTCCTTTCGCCAAAGTTACCCGGCCCTAACCGGCGACCGGAAGGTGGACACTTTAATCCGCAACGCGGCTTTAACCAGATACTATCGACAAAAATACCATGACGCGGATACCGCCGCCCCCGATAAATGCCCCGCGGATTCATACTCGTCCAACGTGACTACGGAGGAGTATGAGACCTTTAAAGCTTTTTCCCCTTCCCCGGGATATTTAAGCGTTCTCTACGACAACTATACCTTTTACGCTGGAGCGGCTCACGGTTACCAATATTACCACGCGGAAACCTACTTAATCGGTCACGGCCGGGCCATGACCTTAACCGACTTATTTCCCGATCTTAAGAAAAGTTTACCGTTATTGTGGAAAAAGCTGAGCCTTTTGTGGTGCGGGAAACAAATAGGCCAACTACCCTCCTTTTATGGCGAAGCCTCTTGCCCGGCCAATGGCCAGACCCCTTTACCCAACCGACTCCGAAAACCGGATCTCACCTTAGACGACTTGGGTCACCCGGTCTTAACCCCCCAAGGGTTAGCCTTCCACCTGGGCTCTGACGAGTGTTTCTCCCACGGCGATGGGGACCAAAACGTTTTAATCCCTAAAGAAAGTTTACTTACGCTCGGGGTTAGACCAGGCATTTGGCCGTAAGCCAATTGATCTTTATTAGTTCCTTAATAGCCCTAAAACATTCCTATCTAGAAAGCGCCTTAAAGCGCTCTTTAGACGGATAAGTACCTAATTATATTAATGTTTTGACGTTCGGCACAAAAAATGCTTTCAATTTTTTTGACTTATTTCCGGCCGAAAGTTATAATCATTTATGGCTTTTAAGGTCGCTCTAAAGCCCTTGGGCTTAAGGCCTTAAGTTTTGGGGCTGATAGCCTATAAGGCGCCTCAAGACGGCCACCTTAATTCTGGCCTTTTTCGGCCATAAAGTTGGCTAAAAGTTTTTAATTAAGGCTAAAAGATTAAACAATTAACCGAGCGCGCCGTGGTTTTTGTTTTTGACTAATTTCCCTAAAGACTTTATTAAATAATTAAAAGACTAAAACTAGCTTTAAAATCGCCTAAATTAAGATGATTTTATCTATCTTTGAAGACGATTAAAATTTTGGCTCGCTAAAAAATCGACTATTTATTGTAAAAAGCTTTATTTAATTTACAACGTCATTTTGTTCTTAATTTTATTCTTAATGGTATTATTTTAAGATGTCCCGACTTCGGTTCATAATCCTCTGCGCCATTGGGGGATTTGTCGTTTTTTCCGGTTTTCTCTTGTTAAACGCCCGATACTTATCTGGGGTTAAACTCGGGGCTTTGCGGAACATGCTCCCGGCCAACGTGGACATGCGCTTAAGCAACCTGGTTTTGAACGAGACCGGCGAGAGCGGGCGAACCATGTCCTTAAACGCGGCCACGGCCCATTACTTCAAAGAAGAGAACTATTTTCTGTTAAACGACATCACCGCCAGCGTCATCTCGGAAGACACTAACCTTTTAGTCTTCGCCGATGAGGGCCGGTACGCCCCGGACCAAAAAGCGGTCGTCTTAACAGGCCATGTCCGCACCGAAGACCAAGAGGGTCACGTTTTAACCAGCTCCCGGTTGGACTTGAACATGGATAGCGCCACTTTGACCAGCCAAGGGAACTTTTGCTTGGAAGACCCAGCTTTAAGCCTAACTGGCCAGAGCTTTGTCTATAACTCCAAAACCGGCGTCCTCGATGTCAATGGCCGGCTTTTATTTATGATTAGCCAATTATGAGACTTTTCACCCTGATAACCGCTCTGATTCTCTTAGCCCTAACGGCTACGCCCTTGGCTAACGTTTTCGCGGCCACTCCGCCGCCCCCGCCCCCAACAAAGGTCGGCGGGCTTTCGGAGACGCCTCGGGATGGGCCCATTTCCATTTCCGCTGACCACATGACAGCCAATGACAATTCCAAGATTGTCACCTTCTCCGGTCGGGTGGTGGCCCGGCAAGACGACATGATCATCTCGTGCGCGGTCATGAAGGTCCATTACCAGCCCCGTCAAGGCTCCCCGACCGCCGCTTCCAGTGGCGTAGAGAATACCCCCGGGTTATCCCCAGGAGTGACTCCGAGCGGGACCGCTAACGTGGCCACGGGCGGCGACGTTTTAGCCCCAGATCCGGATGTCCCGGAGGTCCCGGACACCGCGGCCACTTTAGAGACCCAGACCAATCAGATCTCCAAGTCCCCAGCCTTTAGCGGGGGCCAAGAGATCGAAAAGGTCGAGTGCGAGGGCGACGTTAAGATCCAGCAGGGCGATCGCTTAGCCGTGGGCCAAAAAGCCACTTACCTGGCCCGCTCCACCCCGCGTCGGCTCATCTTAACCGGGGACGCTCGGGTTTGGCAGGGCCGGAACGCGGTCACCGGCCACGAGGTGACCTACTTTTTGGATGAGAACCGGTCCCAGGTGGAAAGCCAGAACAACTCCCGGGTGCGGGCCTTTTACGAGAAACCCGTCCCCAAAAAACCAACCAAATGACCCCGCGACACCTCGCGGCCACTGGGCTCATGAAGAGCTATGGCCCTCGGAAGGTGGTCGATGGGGTGGACATCACCTTAGGGGTCGGGGAAATCTGTGGGCTCTTAGGCCCCAACGGGGCCGGCAAGACCACCACCTTTTACATGCTGGTCGGGTTAATCGCCCCGGACGAGGGCATCGTTTTATTGGACGATCACGATCTCACCGGGTCCCCCATGCATAAAAGAGCCCGCATGGGGTTAACTTACCTGCCCCAGGAGCCCTCGGTCTTTCGTCGATTGACCGTGGCCGATAACATCATGGCCATCTTAGAGACCATGAACTTGGACCAAAAAGCCCGGAAACAAAGGTTAGAGGTGTTGTTAAGCGAGCTGGGCTTAACCCACTTGGCCAAAAACAAAGCCATTTCCTTATCCGGCGGGGAAAGAAGGCGCCTAGAGATAACCAGGGCCTTAGCCCTAAACCCGGTCTTCTTGCTCTTTGACGAGCCCTTCGCTGGCATTGACCCCATCGCGGTGGGCGACATCCAGCAGCTCATCCGTCTTTTAAAGGCCAAGGGCTTGGGCATCCTCATTTCCGATCACAACGTGCGGGAAACCTTGCACGTCTGCGACCGAGCCTATATCATTAACGAAGGCCGGGTCCTCCGCGAGGGTCTGCCCAAAGAGTTGGCTGGCGACGCCATAGTGCGGCAGATTTACTTAGGCCCTGGCTTTTCTTTATGAATAGTTTTTCTTGGTGAATAGTTTTTCTTTATGAATAGTTTTCTGGGTGAATAACGGAAGCTGAACTAGCTGAAGCGTTTTTTTGGTCTTGAGCTTAAAGTTTTAAATTAATAAATAGGCTTTTTCGCGTTTTAAGACCCCTATTTAGTCGCTAGGATTTATTGACCAGAACCTTATCTAGCCCCAAGACTCGCTAGTTAAGCTAGTTAAGCTAGTTAAGCTAGTTAAGCGAAGCCGCCTCTGGCTAGCTAGGCTAGAAGAAAACGGCCCCTTTAAACTGGAGCCGATATTTAGGCTAAACCTCTTTTGGCCCTAAATTCCACCTGATTTTATTTATTGTATAGTTACCTTTTTAGGTAATAGGCTTTTAGACGTTGGGAAATCTTAAGTTTTCCATCTAGATCTGACATTTCGAGAGGTTTATCGCCTTTTTTTCGGTTTTTCTATCGGAGCTTTTCGCTTATGGCCATGGATTTACATTTAGCTCAAAGAACTTCCTTGACCCAAACAATGGTCATGACGCCCCAGCTTCAGCAAGCCATTAAGCTTTTGCAATTAAACCAGCTGGAGTTAAAGGAAGAAATCTACCAGGAGATGCTGGAGAACCCAGTCCTGGAAATGGCCGCGTCCAGCGATAACCTTAACCCGCCTAATGAGACCAGCGACTCGCCCCGGGAAAAAGCCGAGGACGAGGCCCCCGCCCAACAAGAGGATCAGTTCGCCGAGATTACCGGGAACACTGAGGAAAAGATCCGCGAAGAGTTTGATTGGGAAAACTACTTGGGCGAGTACTCCAGCTCCCCCAGCTCCTCATTGGGCATGGGCACCCACGAGACCCCGGAGGAGACCCCGGGCTTTGAGAGCTTCACCGCCAGCCGCACTTCTTTAACCGACCACTTAACCGGCCAATGGCGGTTTGTGGCCTTAAACTTAACCGACTACCAAAGGGGCGAGACCATCATCGGGAACTTAAACGAGGATGGCTACTTGGTCGCGACCCTAGAGGAAATCGCTCAGATGACCAATAGTCAGGTCAAAGAGGTGGCCGAGACCTTAGCCCGGGTGCAAGAGTTGGACCCAGCCGGGGTGGCGGCCCGGGATCTGATTGAGTGTCTGTCTCTCCAGTTGGAGCGGCGCGGTTTAAAAGACGATCTGGCCTATAGTATTTGTCAGCGGCACTTAAAGCTTTTGGAGAAAAAGGATCTGCCCGCTTTGTGCCGGGCCCTCCAGCGGGACAAAGAAGAGGTTTTGGCCGCGGTGGACACTTTAAAATCCTTGGATCCTAGGCCAGCCCGGGATTTCGCGGCCACTGACCCCATCTACGTCATCCCCGACGTTTACGTCATTAAGGTCGGGACCGAGTACGTGATCTCCTTAAACGAGGACGGTCTGCCGAAGTTACGGGTCAATAAGGCCTACAAAAAGATGTTAAGCGATAAAACCGCCCCGGACGACACTCGGCGTTACTTAAACGAAAAACTAAAAGGGGCGGTCTTCTTAATCCGCAGCATCCACCAACGCCAAAGAACTATCTTCCGGGTGACCGAGTCCATCTTTAAGTTTCAACGGGACTTTTTGGACTACGGGGTCGATCACTTAAAGCCCATGGTTTTAAAAGACGTGGCCGATGATCTGGGCTTCCATGAGTCCACCATTAGCCGGGTCACTTCCAATAAGTACGTGGACACCCCTAGAGGCGTCTTTGAGCTTAAGTACTTTTTTGATAGCCCCATTAACCGCATCGTGGGCGACTCTTCCCAGGCTTTGTCCTCGGAAAGCGTTAAAAACCGCATTAAACAGATCATTGGGGCCGAGGATCCCAAAAAACCCTTATCCGACCAACGGATCGTGGAAATCCTCCATGGCTCCAACATCTCCATCGCTCGCCGAACCGTGGCCAAATACCGGGAGATCCTCGGGTACGCCTCTTCCAATGAGCGCCGCCAGATGTTCTAAACCCCCTACCCTTTAAAAACGGTCCGTAAATCGCCCTAGGGGGGCCGATCTGACCTTAGACCCTATTGTGGGTAAGGTCTAACCTTAAACGCCTTTAGGCGGCCTTTTTCGGGCCCTATGTCCCTTAAGGCGTTTACTTAACCTTAGGGGTCAGGGGCCAAGGATTTAGGGGAGTATTTATATTTTTAACTCTATATTATACCTTAAAATTAAGTTATCATTAATAAATAAGAAATTAAGATCCTTATTATTTAATGTTTAAGAGTTTTTTCTTATAGAGACCTTTAAAGAAACCTTAAGTTATTGGTCCTAAAAGCCCAAAATGGCGGGCCCAAAAACGGCCTCCCGGTAAAGGGTGCTGCTAAAAAAATAATGTAATTTGACCATCACCCTCAAGTATGGTAATTTAATCTTGTGTTAAGTTGTAAGAGACTCGGTTAGTATTGGACATTTGCAATAAAACAGTAAGACCTAACTGTCCGAAATCACTATGAAAAACCTTAATATTTCATTCTCACGAGGGCGAGTTATGACTCATGAACGTTTTCAGTGACAATGAAGGATAAACAAGTAAAGCATCATATTAAAATAATTTAAAGTTTCTTCCGCCGTGTCATAGTCCAACATGTCGCTGGCACACATGTCGCTGCCCATGTCGCTACCCAACCATGAGATTTTTTTCACTAATGGGCATATATTATAGGCCACATTTTTATGCCAAACATAGATACTGAAAGGAAAATACAATGACAATCAAATCAAAAAATGAGCATTCAGACTCAGGTATAAATTCTGAATATATTGATCAAATCAAAACTATAATAAAAGATATATCTATTAAAGCTCAAGAGATAGATATATCAAAAAATAATTTAAATTATTTTTTGAATTTAGAATCATTCCTGTTTGATTCACTTAATAAAATTGAATATTTATATAGACAACTACTGATTAACAATATTAAAAAATAAATTATTGTTTTTATAACAATATTCTTTTATATAATTTGTTACATCAATATCCCATAAGTTACTCTTTAGTTTAGTTCTTAAAGTCAATAGATGTTGCGCGACATCTAATGACCAAATCATTCCAGGCCTTTTTAGTCGTTCTTGTAACACACTTTTATTGCCACTTTCAATATGACCACTTCCAATATACAAATCCAACTCTCTATATTTTTTATAATCAATACTATCTTTATTGTTAATTAAATAATTATAAAAATTAAATGCTTTATCATCAACTTTATTTTGCATATTTTTAATTTCAGGTAATAAAGACTTATATTCACTATTTTTAAATGCTGATTTTACCATTTTAGCCCATGGAACATATTTTTTTTCATTATCATTAAAATATTTCTTAGCAAAGTCATAAATATGCTCTGATAAATGATAAAAATCAAGTATATGCAGAGAATCTGGAAAATAAAGTGATTTCACATTTTTTATCCATGTTGCTCCATCGCTTATTAAAACCGTTTTTTCATACTCACCATATCCATTACGAATAGCGCATGCGAATAATAACTTTTGAAACTCTTCAACTCCACCAATATAACTTACGTAATCACGTTTTAATATTTCAACGTCATATTCTTCGTCATCGTCATCATATTTATTATTTAAAGCTACTGATTTGTCAATTATTCTTCTTTTTTTAACTATATTGTCGGACGAAAAAACCAATCCCAATTTGTTTTCGTGCCAACCTGTTTTGGCAGTTTTTGAATCTCCTTTAATATTTTTTGAAGAATTTTTTTGCTTAAAATTTAATGAAAAACTCTCATTATGATGAATATTTATCATTGCACCATCAATTTCAATATAAAAAATCCCTTTTTTATTATAATGAAATTCTTTTAACTTACATTGATTATATAAATCATTTATTAAATTAGCTTTTTTCATTTCATTAGTAAATATTAATTTACCGATTTCATTAGTAACTGATCTAACAGTTTCGTAAGATATTTCAATATTCATAATACGTTTTATTGGTATTAAAGCAGAATGATAAGATAATAACAATGTTGCCCAATATGAAATTTCAACCATTGCTCGTGGCGTTATCTTATAATTTAACATATTTATACCAATATAATCATCAAACGGAACTATATTAGTATTTTGATTATTTTTGACTAATAAATCATAATCTTTAGGCGTTTTTGGACGTAATACATATCTGTTAAATGTTATTTTTCCAGCTAAAGATATAAAAGAAATTTTTACTGCTTTGTTTGTACGTAAAATAATACCTTTAGACTTATAATATTTCTTATATAAATCTAATAATTTATGTTGATTAGAATAAGTTAATGATATACCAATAATATCTAATATCATATTGTTGATTTTGCTTTTTGTAATGATAAAATTATCTTCAAAATCTATAAAAGATGGAATAGAATCTTTAGTATCAAAAATATTAATTATATTATTAGAAATTTGACTTATTATATTCATTATAGATAGTAATATGTTGACAATTTTCACAAAGAAATGATTGCCTTTGTTAATCCCTTGAAGGTTGGAATTAAGCTCAGTACCTAGTTCAGAACCCAGCTCAGCACCTATTGTTTTAATTAGTTCCGAACAAAAAATTCCACTGTTGTTGTCCTTATCAGGAGTCATAACCTTCTCCTTAAATCAAGATAAGAGGCCTAGAGAAGATTATAACACATGATTTTGATTTTTACATTATTTTTTTAGCAGCACCCCCCGGTAAATTAAGTCTTGTGTTTCCAGGCGTTCTGGGTTATATTAATTGGATCCGATTTTTCCCTTCCAATGACCTTGGGGGCCATAGGCCCTAAAGGCTTTCTGAGGCGAAAAAGAGTTAACGCCTGGTCTTATTTAGGCTCTGAGCTAACCGTTAAGGTTTTTTTGGCGGCGGTTTAAGACCATTAGGGCGGGGTTTTTAGGGAAACGTCATTGACCCCGGCGAGAGTGGCGGAATTTGGTAGACGCACCGGCCTTAGGAGCCGGCGGCTTTAGCTGTGGGGGTTCGAGTCCCCCCTCTCGCACCATTATAGGCGAACGCGCCTGGTTTTAGGCCCTGGCCTTTTTTTTGGAGTTCGAAAGTGTCCACTATAGAAGAAGTCTCAAACACTAAACGCAAGGTCGCTTTGGAATTGTCGGCCGAGGATTCCGCCAAGTATCTTGACGAGGCCATCGACCACTTCTCTAAGACCGTTAAAGCCAAAGGGTTTAGGCCAGGCAAGATCCCGCGGTCCTTTATCATCAAGCAGTGCTTCCCGCAGATCCGCAAGCGCTTGATCGAGCTCCACCTGTCGACGCTCATCTATGAGGCCATTAAGGAACATCAGCTTGACCCCATTTCCACGCCAATCATCGAGGAAATGGTCGTGGTCGATGGCCAGCCCATCAGTTGCGTGGCCTCCTTTGATCTGTACCCGACCTTCGAGTTGCCGCCTTTGGAGAGTATCACCCTCACCAAACCGCGCGTGGAGGTCTCGGACGTGGACGTCACCATCACCATCAACAACCTAAGGGCCAAGCAAGCCGTCATCAAGACCATTGATGAGGATCGACCGCTGGCTAAAGGGGACATCGCCGATCTGTCGTATGAGATTTTCCTGAACTCCAAATTGGTGACCTTCAAAAAGGACGAAAAGCCGCTCTTCTCCATGCCCGTGGACGAGGACACCGAGGTCTTCCCGGAAATATCCCAGGCTATAGTGGGCCTAAAGGTCGGCGAGACGCGGGACGTTGAGCTGGTCATGCCCAAGCACTCCCCGCAAAAAAACATCGCTGGCAAAAAAGTCACCTTTCGGGTCAAGGCCCTAGCTATCCGCCAGCGCGAGGTCCCGGAGCTCGATGACGAGTTCGCCAAAGACACGGGTTACCCTGAGGTCACGGATGTGGCCTCCTTAAGAGAGTTCGTGACTAAAGAGCTCATTAAGGACCGCGACGAGCGGCTCAAAACTTACTTACAGTCCGAATTGATCTACAAAATCTCCCAATTAGTGGACATTGAGATCCCCGAAGCCGTTTTGGACAACCAAACCCTGCTCCAGCTGGACACCTACAAAAAGAACTTAGTCCGGCGTTTCGGCGAGAACGTTGATCTGAGCCAATATATCAACGAAGAGTTCGTTAATGGCACCCGGCGAGGCGTGGCCGCGGATTTGCGTCAGACTTTAATTTTGGAAAAAGTTAGGGCCGAAAAAAACTTCTCCATGACCGACCAGGATCTGGAGAACGAGCTTCTGGAGATAACTTACATCACCGGCCAACCCTTGGATAAAATTAAAGCCCATTACCCCAAAGACGGGGAGCGCTATCAGGGCCTCCAGACCAAAGTCGAGAGCCAAAAAGCCTTTGACTACCTCTTATCCCAGGTGACCATAAAGGAAAGCGAAGAGCCTTTGGCCAACCCCGCCGCCCCAGCGGCTCCCTTAGAGGACGATCAAGCGCCCCCCGATAGCGATAGCGAACCCCCTCAAGCCGAGTAAGCGGGGTCGTCACCCGGGGCTAATAGGCCTTTTAGGGATAATAGTTAACCAGCTCTAACTATTGGCGATAGGGGTCAACCCTAAACTGGAAAGGCAAGGTATTTGGTCCAAGCGAGCCATGTCAGCTAAAGCCATCTATCCGGGAACCTTTGATCCCCCCACTTTAGGCCACTTGGGCCTAGTGAAGCGTATTTTGGAGCTTTTTGACCATCTCATTATCGTGGTGGCCAATAACCCGCAAAAGAAAACCCTCTTCACCACCGAAGAGCGGGTGGAAATGCTCCAAGCTAGCTTAGGCCAAGAGTTCGAGGGGCGGATTGAGATTGACAGCTTCGCCGGGCTGACCGTGGACTACGCCAAGTCCAAAGGGGCCACGGCCATTGTCCGGGGTTTAAGAGGGGCTTCGGACTTTGACTACGAGTTTCAGCTTAACATGATAAACCGCCATTTAAACCAGGAAATCCAGTCGGTTTTCCTCATGGCTGACTACCAATGGTTTTTTATCCGCTCCTCCGTGGTCAAAGAGGCCGCCTCTTTGGGGGCGGATATCTCGGATCTGGTTTCGCCCTTTGTGGCCCGGAAAATCAAGGCCAAGCTTAGTGGGGCTTCATAACGCCTTTATCCCGGGGCTTATTAGGGGATTCTCGCGGCTAACTCCCCTACCCGGCCCAAGAGTCTAACTTAAAGCCTAACTTTTCCGCTTTTATCTAGCCTTTTCGTGGTGCGTCATGGAAATTCTTAAACGGCTTCAACTGCCTTCCCACCTTAAGCCTTTACCGACTGACGAGGCCAACCTAAGATTCGGGGACATCTACTCGGACCATATGTTCCTCATGGACTATTTCGCTGGCCAATGGCGTAACCCCAGAATTGAGCCCTTTGGGCCTTTGGTCTTATCCCCGGCGGCCATGGTTTTGCACTATAGCCAGACCATCTTTGAGGGGCTAAAGTGTTATCGCCACCCCAATGGGCGTTTAGCCCTTTTCCGGCCTAAAGACAACTTCCGCCGCTTTAACGTCTCGGCGGAGCGGATGTCCATCCCGCCTTTGGACGAAACCTTTCTCTTAGCCGCCTTAAAAGAGCTCTTAAAGATCGATGGCCATTGGACGCCCCGGCACCCGGAGGCTTCCTTGTATATCCGGCCCTTTGTCATCGCCACCGAGCCACACTTGGGCGTTCGACCGGCCAAAGAATACCTTTTCCTCATCATCACTGGGCCAGTGGGGCCTTACTACAAAGAAGGGTTCGCGCCCATTAAGATTTACGTGGAAAGCTTTTACACCCGCTCGGCCCCCGGTGGGCTCGGCGGGGTCAAGGCTGGGGCCAGTTACGCTAGTAGCTTACTGGCCACGGAAAAAGCCGCTCAAAAAGGCTTTACCCAGCTTTTGTGGCTGGATAGCGTCAACCACCGCTTCATTGAGGAAGTCGGTAGCATGAACATGTTCTTTGTCTTGGACGGGAAGATCGTCACCTCGCCTTTGTCCAGTGGGACCATCCTTCCGGGCATCACCCGGGCCTCGGTTTTAACCGTGGCCCAGAAGCTGGGCGTCCCCGCCGAGGAAAGGCCATTAGCCATTGACGAGCTCATTGAGGCTATTAAAAGCGGTCGTTTAACTGAAGCCTTTGGCTCCGGCACGGCGGCGGTTATTTCCCCAGTGGGTTTATTAAGCTACCAAGAAAAAGATTACCAGGTGGCCGATGGCCAGGTTGGGAAAATCACCCAGTCGCTCTACGATGAGCTAGTGGGTATCCAATACGGCCATAAACCCGATCCCTACGGTTGGGTCGAGCTTTTGGACTAAGGGCCTTAATTAAGCGTGACTAACGAGGAATCCTTGATATCCTATTATCACTGGCTCTTAACCGTTAGTTTGCCTTTAGATCGCGGTCAGGAGCTTTTAGCCCGGCTTTTAGTGGACCGGCCCTTATGGGATATCCGGATCGTTCAAAAGACCGAGTTCAGCTCCTTTCCCCCGACTAACGCTAGCCTTAACCCTAGCTCGGAGCCTAGTTCGGAACCAAGCTTTGAGACCTTGGAAATCCTTTTGAAGGCCCCGGTGGGCGCGGAGTTTCCCCCAGACGATATCGCTTTCTTTCGGGAGACCCTAAAAAAGACGCTGAGTAACCGGGCCAACTTACCGGCCATTAGGCTGACCTTTCTGACCGCCCCGCCGCCCAACCCAGAAGAGACCCGCCAGTTAGGCCCATTTTTAATCATTAAGCCGAACGAGGCCCCGCCAGTGGGCCCGGGTCGGCGCGTTTTGTGGCCCAATCCTCTTTATCTAAGCCCTCGGGCCCGAACTTTAGCCACCTTAGCCGTAACCGCCCTAACCGAGCGCTTAACCCCACCCCCCGGGGCGCCCGAGACCCGGGGCCAAAGGACCCTGATCTTTGAGGAAGGCCCGCCCCTTTTAACCGCCATCGCTTTAACCTTGGGCTCCGGGCCTTTAACCTTAGTGACCATTGAGGAGGAAACCGCCGAGGCCGCTAAAGCCATCGCCGCCAGTTACGGTCTATATGAGCGCTTGGAAGTCATCCACTCGCCATTGGGGGTCTTAACTAAGGAGCGCCCGGACTTTAACGAGGCTTTTAGCTTAATAGTCGTCTCCTTAAGCCCTTACGCTTTAAGCCGCCGCTTGGGGGGCTTATTTAACTGGCTGGCTCCCTTAAGGGGCCGACTCATCGTCACGGGCATGACCGCTGGGGCCCAAGGCGCCCTTATTTTACGGAACGCCTTTAAGGCCGGCTTTTTTCTCCATAGCTCGGCCACCTTGGACGATTATTGCGTTATTAACCTCGCCAAAAGGCCGCCGCGCCCAGAGCCCGTCTGGGAATGGACCCCCGGGGCTTGGTTGTCGGAGCTAACCCAAGACGAGCTATCCATCTTAGAAGAGGCGGAGGCCCAAGAGCGAAAAAGCCCGCCACCTGCCGCTATATCGCCCCTGGAGGAAGTTTAACCTTGATGGGCCTTAAGGCCTAAACCCTTAAACGCGAGGGGGTTGCCCTAAATAACGCGCTTATTCGGGTCAGACCCCTTTAAAAGCTTAAACTCACCGCCTATTGGCGCCTTGGGAACTAGCTTTCTGGAGGCCCTATGTTGAGGAAATTGGCGCTAATTAACGCCGGGGCCATAATCGCCCTTCTTTTGGCCTTAGGTTTTCGCCAAATAGCTGGCTCCTCCGGCGTGGCCTCCGCCATTTTTATTCTGTTTTTGGCGGTCATCATTATCGCTTATTTTTACTTTAGCTATATAACTTTATTTAAAAAAGTGGAAAATGAGCCGGTCGCTTTTGACGGGAAAAAGATTCAGTCTATTCCTCAATATATTCAATTATTAACTGACTATGTCCAAAATAATGTTTATACTTTTAAAAGAGATTTGTTAAGTATAATAAAGTCTTGTGAAAACTTTGTCAAAAAACAAGACCTCCTATTTAGTACGCTTCAAAATTATTTCGATAAAAATGAGCTTAGTTATCAGAAATTCGCCAGCGTTATAAATGGTATTGAGAATTCTTTCGCCGTAACAGTCAATAATGTTTTGATCCGTTTAAACGCTTTTGATGAAAAAGAATACGAGGATATCTTTCGGAAGAAGAAAATTCAGTCTGAAAACCTAGAAAAAAGGCAAAAAATATTTGACGAATACGTCCAATTTCTGAAATCCACGTCTGAATTTCTCGATGAGATTCTGATTAAAATGGACCAATTGCAACTAGAAATATCTAAATTGACTTCTTTAGACTATCATGATATTGAAAATATTGAATTACTTAAAGAAATAGATGTTTTGATTAAAACAATGAAATTATATAAAAGTTAGTTTAATAAATAAACCTTTAAACAGTAAAATATATTTATATAGATTAATCATAAGTAGTTAGGCGGAAAAGCCAAAAAAGGTCGTATCCTTTAACGGGCTTAAACCCCAAGCGGCTATTGAATTATTTTGACCTCATCCAGGCTTAGTTTGGCTAACTTAACGACTTTCGCTGGTGAAAGGCTTTCTTTTAGAAGATTAGCGGCGCGTCGAATTCTGACTTCCTCTCGGCTTAAGGGCGTAAGCCTCCGCCCGGCGTTCCGCTATGACTTTCAAGATACCTTTCGCTCGGACTTTAGCGATGGTGTCCGCTTGGACTTTCGCTCTAATGGTCGCTATGGCTTTCAAGAGACCTTCCGCCAGGCCTTCCGCATAGCCTTCCGCAAAGCCTTTCGCTTCCTTGGCCTCACCATACTCCTCGTAAGAAAGCTCCCTAAACAGCATGTCCCTACCCTCAAAAATACTAACTTGACCTGGTAGCTATCCTTAGACGAGCCATCCCGCCTAAAGAAAGGTCTTTTGATGGTTATTCCGTAACTCGACCGCGTTGGAAAAACAGGTCATTAGGCTATCGCCGTTATAATATCCACTGGAAAAGGCGATAACTAAAACCTTTCGGAACTCCCCATCAGACCTAATAGCCCAAGATTAGCCTCGTTTGTCAACTGGACTGGCGAGGGAGACAATAAAAATCAAGGGGCTGGCGGCGATTGTTGAATCTTCTTGACCTCATCCAGACTTAGTTCGACTAACTCGGCGACTTCTTCCGGCGGAAAGCCTTTTTTTAGAAGGTTAGCGGCGATTTTTAATGAGGTATTTCTCGCGCCTCTCGCTTCGCCTTTCACTCGACCTCTCGCTTCCTTGGCCTCGCCATACTCCTCGTAAGAAAGCTCCCTAAACAGCATGTCCTCACCCTCAATAATACCAACTTAACCCGAGCGCTATCTTAAGGCGATCCATCCCGCCCTAAAGAAATGTCTTGATCGTTAATCATTAACTCGGGCGCGTTGGAAAACCAGGTCATTAACCCAAGATTAGCCTCGTTTGTCACAACGCGCGTGACGCGGGCGCCAATAAAAGTCAAGGAGTTGGTGGCGTTCGCTGAATCTTCTTGACCTCATCCAGGCTTAGTTCGACTAACTCGGCGACTTTTTCCGGTGGAAAGCCTTTTTTTAGAAGGTTAGCGGCGCGTCTAATTCTGACTTCCTCTCGGCATAAGCGCGTAAGCCTCCGCCCGGCGTTCCGCTATAACTTTCAAGATACCTTCCGCTAGGACTTTCGCAACGGCGCTCGCTCGGACTTTCGCTCGGTTAGTCGCTATGGCTTCCAAGAGACCTTCCGCCAGGCCTTCCGCTCGGCCTTCCGCTCGACCTCTCGCTTCCTTGGCCTCGCCATACTCCTCGTAAGAAAGCTCCCTGAACAGCATATCCTCGCCCTCCCGAGAAATCCCAACTTAACCTGGTCGCTACCTTAAAGTGATCCATCCCGCCTAAAGAAAAGTCTCGAGCGTTATTCCGTAGCTCGGGCGCGTTGGAAAACCAGGTGGTCATTAGGCTATCGCCGCCATAATAATAGTCACTAACGAAGGCGTTAGCTAAAACCTTTCGGCTAGAACAATCAGACCTAATAACCCAGCGTAGGTCGCCAGTTAATGACCTGGCCGTTTTCTATGTCATTGTCGCGCTGGGCCAGATCCTTGGGATCGGCGTAGCGTATTTACCTTAAGATCGCCGAGTTTTACGCCAAAGAGCTTTTCCGCGAACCCAGGTCATAAAGACTTACCGGCCATTTAGGGTAATGGGGAAACTAACGGAGAGGGCTCTAAGTGGGCGCTTAAAGAGTCGCCGCTATTCCTCTAGGTTCTCCTCAGTGACTAAAGCTTTTTCGTCCGCTCATCAACCAAAGTCTCTAGTTCCCGGGTTAAGCTCTCGTTTTTGGCGTTAACCGCAAACCAAAGCCATGAAGGCCAAGAGCGAGATGAGCCTAAAAAAAAACGCCAAGAAAGGGATGGCGTTGTTTACCCCGAGTGTTTAAGAGAAGACTCATTATGCGCTCGGTTTTACCTTAGCTAAGCTTGTTAAGCGATAAGAGGGTTAAATCCTTGGCTTGAGGCATACGTTTCTAGTAGTAAATTTTAGCGCGAAGCAGGATCGATCACGTCTAAAGAGGGCAAAAGCCAAGCTGAGTTGAGTTGGGTTTTAGCCTCTCTGTAGACGCGAGTTGCGCGCGCGCCAATAAAAGACTAGGAGCTGGCGGCTATTGCTGAATCTTCTTGACCTCATCCGGGCTTAGTTCGACTAACTCGGCGACTTCTTCCGGTGGAAAGCCTTTTTTTAGAAGGTTAGCGGCGATTTTTAATGAGTTTTTTATCGTGCCTCTCGCTTCCTTGGCCGCACCATACTCCTCATAAGAAAGTTCCCTGAACGCTAGCAACCTTTAACGCGATTTCGTTCTATAAAATATAACTATTTTAAACGCTAACATAATAACCGCGAAAATATCTTTAGTGTTCTTTATATTTTTGGTGGTAAAAATATAAATCTCGCGGCTTACGTTTTAGAACATAAATTCCGACCAAATCCCGCCGCCATCGAGTCTTTAGGACCTTCGCGTTAAGCTCCAGCGCATCGCTAATACGCGGCCATTACGCTTAAATACCTGTCCGAAAAGAATTAATACTATAAAATACAACGCTGACCGAAAAAAGTCAAGACCCAAAGACGATTTTTTCGCGGTTAACCATTTAAACGTGAGCGCCCTTTTTAGATCCTTGGCTTAAACTAATTTAATGAAGTCTAACTGAAATAGCTGGGTAACCCCTAGCCAGCCGTTAGCGATGACTAGCCCTTAATCCCAAAAGACGTTTAAAGGTGAGTTAAAAAATATGGTAATTTAGCGGGTCCAGTTGGGAGAGGAGTGGTTAAGAGTAAAGGCGAACATGTTAAAGGGCGATTGGCCCTTTTAAACTCGACCGTTAGGGCTTAATCTAAAAACCATTAAGGCCACCGCTAAGCCCAGAGCTTAGGGGAGCCGCCCTAGGTTAGGCTTGGAAACCGTAACCCCTATCAGCTGGGATTAGCGGGCTCGCCATTGGCCGGCTCTGGGGGTTCGGGTCTTTAGGCGCGGATTCGGGTTTAATCCAGCGGTTTAAGGCCGTAAACCGCTCGGAGAGGTTAATGGGTTTCGTGATGTGATCGTTCATGCCCGCGGCCAAGCTTAGCTCCCGATCGCCGCTCATGGCGTGGGCCGTCAAGGCCACGATGGGGATCTTCTCGTAACCAGCGATGGATCGAATGGTTTTGATGGCCGTTAGCCCGTCCATTTCCGGCGACTGGATGTCCATTAACACCAGGTCATAAGGCGAGGCTTGGACCATGTTGACGGTCTCTAAGCCATTGTTGGCGATACTGACCACAAAGTCGGCGTTCTTTAACAGCTTTCTGGCCACCAACTGGTTAACCTCATTGTCCTCAGCCAGTAAGATCCGGGACCACTTTAAGTGGGCCACTTGCGCGGGATCGGCTTTTAAAACGGAATCGGTCTTCTTCGGTTTCTGGGGCTCTAAGCCCACATTTAAAACCTTGGTTAAGGCGTTTAAAACCGAGGAGGCGGAGATGGGTTTAGGCGCGATGGCCTTAACGCCGTGATCCCGGGCAAGTGAGTGTGGCCAGGTGAGAGAGGGATTTTCTTTAACCGTTTTATTCTCCTTATCGTCTTGACGCCGAAAAAAGCTCGCCCAGTCCCCTTGGCCGGTAGTTAAAAGGCGGCCTATCCAAGTTCGAGGATCAATTGGGAGCGACTCCCCACCTTCAATCTAGATTTCACAAATTTTGACAATGTCTTGATCGTCCTTAATATATATTGTATGATCATAAGCTGAACCTTAAGTTTACGCCTTAAATCGCAAATTGATGCCTAGGAGTGATAAAACGCTAAAGAAATAGAGGGGCCCGTTAAAACCCCGGAAAGACGCGCCTAGTTCGCTTTGGTGACTTAATCGGTTAATCACTAAGGTTTTAGGCTGAAAACGGCTAAAAAAATAACTAAATCGCGTTTATAAGCCTAGTAAAATTTATATTTTTACTAAATTATTTTAAATAAACTTATTTTACAGTTAAAATCCCGATATTTAAACGACTTCTCATAAGTCTAAAGCTATCGGGCTCGGCGACATTAAAGCTTAAGGCCTTGGCCCATGTTAAAAAAGATCTTTAATAAAATTTTAAAAATAGCGGGTTTAACCGTCGCCGCGTTAGCCATCATTCCGATATCCGCGTTTTGTTTTATGGGCCTGGGCAAAGCGGTGGTCGGGTTTATCGTTTTGACAGAAATTATTGCTTATTTTGGTGGATTTTTTTATATTATTTCTAATGATAGCGATAAAAAGGAGAAATTACCCTATATCAACCCTAAAGAAGCTCAAGAGAAATTGCCGCCGAGTGACCCCAAAGGCCAGAGAGAAAGATTGGAATTCTTCGACAAAAACGACCTTAAGGTGGAAGTGGAATACACCGATGATAACATCGTTAAGGATATTGTCAAACTTATTTATAAATTTCGAGAATATATTGAATCTAATGGCAAAACATTTAAATATAAACTATTACTTATTATTAACTATAGCGTAAAATTTGTTAAAAAAAGAAATTTAATAGACAAATCTTTATTGTCACATTTAGACAAAACAGAACTTAGTTTCGCTAAATTTTCCACTATATTGCTTAACATTGATAATTCAGTTAAACAAAATTTAAATGATATATTAATGCGTTTACTTTCATTTGACGAAACTGAATATGAGGAAATTTTAAAATATCAAAATCCATCCTCTAGAAATTATATTGAGCGCAAAGATATATTTGATGAATACGTTAATTATATTAATACTTCAATCAATTTTTTAGATAGTATTCTTATAAAGATTGACAAACTTCAACTTGAATCCACAAAAATAAAATCTTTAGATGTTAATGATATTGATAATTTAACTTCAATTAAAGATATTGATAATTTAATTAAAACAATGAAATTTTATAAAGTTTAATCTTCTAGCCGTTGGTTGACCCTGTGGCTGTTGGCCCTGGGACCCTTTTGAGTGGACCTTTGACCTTGACGCTAAACTAAATTCATAAATCGACTTAATTTATAGTTAAACCACAAATTTCAACCGCTTCTAATAGGCTAACCCTATGGGATCTAGCGTACTTAGAGGCGTAAGGTATATTAAGGCCTTTTTCCATGTTCTGTGTTAAATTCTTAAAGTTCTGTTTTAAAGCCATACAATTTCTTTTATTTGCTGTATTTGCAGTTGTTTGTTTCATATTAACCATTTATTATTTAGGAGATTACAATATATTATTAGTTTTATTACTTGTTGTTGCCGAATTTATAGTTTATTTTAAAATTTCAAAATACATTATTACTAAAAAATCACAAGACTCTGAAAAATTGCCTAAAGTATCACCAGTTGACGGTAAAGACGCATTACCTAACCCGCTACCCAGCGATCCGCGGGATCTAACGCCTCTACCCTTAACTGACCTGACCAACAACGCGGTTAAGGAAAAATCGCCTGACCTCGTGAAAAGCGTGAAAAACGAAGTTAAGAATAAAACAGATTATTTTGATAAAGATGACATTAAGATAAATTTGAAAAATTCCGATGATACTATTGTTAAAGATATTACTGGACTTATTATTAAATTAAACGATTATATTAACGATAACGGCGAAACATTTAAGAGTAAACTTATATAATAATTAATTTTAGTGTTAAATTTATCAAAAAAAGACTCTTGATTGACAAATATCTATTGGATAATTTAAATAAAACTGAGCTTAGTTACGATAAATTTACTGGTATATTATTAAATATTGATAATTCTGTTAAACAAATTTTAAATGATGTTTTAATTAATTTATATTCATTTGATGAAAATGAATATGAGGAAATGTTAAAATCTCTAGTTCCATCTTCTAAAAGTTATCAAGAACGTAAGGCCATATTTGACGAATATTTTAATTATATTAACACTTCTATTAATTTTTTAGACAGTATTCTCATAAAATTAGACAAACTACAATTAGAAACAACCAAAATTAAGACTTTAAACGTTACTAATATTGAATCTTTTGATTCAATTAAAGATATTAACACCCTAATTACAACAATAAAACTGTATAAAATTTAATCTCCAATTTAATCACCAATTTAATCTCCTAGTCGCCCATTCTGGCTCCAAGTTCTGGGCGCAAGTTTCTGGCCTCAAAGTTCGGATCGCGCTAAAAGCTCCCGCTAAAAGTTCGCCCTAACTTCTTTCTGGCCGATCTTTTAACCGCCTTTCGCCCCCCAGCCCCCATAATCCCTTAATATTTCTAGCCCCTCAAGCTGAAATGACCTTTCTTAAAACGACTTTGGGACCCTTAAAGAAATAGCGTTCGCTCTTATCTTTCGCCCAGTCGGGGATTAGTTGGGCGCGCCCGCCTTGGCCAAACTTAAGCCCAACCGCCGCCAGCCGGTCTAACGGGATTTTTGACTCTAATTAAAGTTCGTGCTAGAATTACGCCCATTGATCGCTATTTCTTTCTCCCAAAAAATATTAAAATAATTTTTGATCCTTTTTTTTAGGGACAAAAAGAACACTTAATTAATAATTAACGATTCTTTCCCGAAAAATGACCTAGATCATTTTATAATTATTGCCCAGCTATCGCCAGCGAGCCCTTTCGCGTTCCGGTTGAGCGAACTATGCGGACCAAATTGTCAGACACTAAAACCTTCTCGGTTCAAAGTTATAGGGCTCTGATCGCCGCCTTGATTGTTTTGACCGTTCTGTGCGGAGTTCTGACCTATCTTCTGTTTCGGAAGAACCCGGACCCCAACGCCATTCTAGCCCCCAGCTCGGACTATGAGGGTTTAAGCGAGTATGAGGCCAAAAGGGTTTTAAACCAGCTCTACGAAAAAGTGCAGGTCACCACCTTACCGGCCATTAAAGAGAACGTGGATCTGGAAAAGGTGGACTTGGCCGAGATCCTGCCGGACATTAACAAATTCCCTCTCCTCGTGGCCCCGGTTAAGAACACCTTTTCCGTGGAAATAGCCTCTTCCCCGGAAAAAGCCTCCCCACTTGGCCCAAGGTCCAAAGCCAACCGCTGGTTAGTGGACATGGCCGAAAAATTTAACCGCCAAAAGATCTTCTTAAAAGGCCAGCAAGTCTCGGTGAGCGTCCGCTCTCTCCCCTCTGGGCTGGCCATGGATTACATTATTTCCCAAAAGTACATCCCCGACGCCTTTACCCCGTCCAATTCCTTGTGGGGCGACGCTTTAAAGGCTCAAGGCCATTCCTATAAGCTCATGGGCGAAAAGCTGGTCGGGAACGTGGCGGGGATTGTCATTGAGAAATCCAAGTACGCGGGGTTCCTAGCCAAGTACAAAGAGGTCAGCGTGCCGACCGTGGTCCAAGCCGTCAACCAAGGGAACTTCACCTTAGGCTACACCAACCCGGTCATCTCCTCGACCGGGGCTAACTTTATGATGTCCCTTCTGTACCATGAGAGCCCAAACGACCCCTTAAGCGAGGAGGCTAAGGCGGCCTACGAAAAGTTCCAGAACAATATCCCCTTTGTGGCCTTCACCACTCTCCAGATGACCGAGGCGGCCAAATCCGGGGTCTTCGATGGCTTTATCTACGAGTACCAGCAGTTTTTAAACTCCCCGGAGTTAAAGGAGAACTACGTCTTCACCCCGTTTGGCATCCGTCACGATAGCCCGGTTTACGTCTTAAACAACTTAGATAAGACCAAGCTGGAGCTAGTGACTATGTTCATAACTTTCTGCCGCTTCCCCGAGGCCCAGAAGCTGGCTAAAAACTACGGCTTTAACCAGTTTGAGTCTTACGCCGGGCGGCCCACTTTAAAAGGCCGTTACTTGCCCGAGGCTCAAAAGCTCTTCTTGGAGAAAAAGACCGGGGATCGGGCGGTGGTGGCCGTTTTCGTGGCCGATATCTCGGGTAGCATGGCCGGGGCCCCGTTAAGATCTTTAAAGCGCTCCTTAATCCACGGATCCAAGGAGATTAGCTACAACAACTACATCGGCCTTGTCCAGTTTAGCGACCAAGTCCAGATCGCCTTGCCCATTGGTCGCTTTGACCTTAATCAACGGGCTTTTTTCACTGGGGCGGTCAACAATATGACCTCCGGCGGGGGCACGGCCATGTATGACGGAATCATCGTGGCCGCTAAGATGTTGGAGGACATCCAAAGCGATCTGCCGGACGCCATCCCCATGATCATCGTCCTCTCCGATGGGGAGACGGTGGAGGGCCACACCTTTGAGCAAGTGGCCCCGGTCATTCGGGGTCTTCGGATCCCCATCTACACCATTGGTTATAACGCGGACCTTAAAAACCTGCGCGCGGTTTCCTCCATTAACGAAGCCGCCAGTTTAGAGGCCGACACGGAAGATATCGTTTATAAGTTACGCGGATTTTTTAACGCGGAAATGTAAATTGCCTGGAGTGAAGTTTTATGTCTGAGTTTTCCATGACCGTTTTCGACCCCGCCGCCATCGCCGATAAGGTGGTGTCCGAGGAAAAGCCTTTATCCGAGGAGGCCAAAGCCTTGCGGCTCCAGGCGGACAATAACGCTAAAGCCATCCTGGAGTCCCCCACCGACTCTTTGGAGGACCGGCGAAAGATTTTAACGCCCATTGAGGAGTTTGGCTTAAAGACCATGAGCGCCTCCAGGTCTAAGACCTCGTTTTTAAGCGTCTCCATCAATAAACTGGCTCAATCCGGGCAAGAAGGCGGGGTCATCAGCCAAGCTTTGGAGAACCTGGATAAGGAGATTAAAGAGCTCGACCCCACGGCCGTGGACTTTATGAGCAAAGGCTTTTTAGGGATCTTCTTTAACCCGGTCAAAAAGTATTTCAATAAGTACAAAAAAGCGGAAACGGTCATTTCCGATATCATTAACTCTTTGGAAGCGGGCAAAGACACTTTAAAGCGCGACAACGTGACCTTAGAGGTGGAGCAGGCTTCTTTGCGGGATCTCTCCAAAAAACTCCGGAAGGAAATCGAGTTCGCCACGGCCATGGACGAGGCCATCGCCAAGCGTTTGGACGAGGCTAAGGCCACCAACCAGGATCCCGACAAGATCCGCTTCATTGAAGAAGAAATCCTCTTCCCCTTGCGCCAAAGGGTCATGGATTTAAACCAGATGCTGGTGGTCAACCATCAGGGCATCATCTCCATGGAAGTGACCGGTCGCAACAACAAAGAGCTGATTCGCGGCGTGGATCGGGCCTTAAACGTCACGGTCACGGCCTTACGGACCTCGGTCATGGTGGCTGGGGCCTTATACAATCAGAAGATCGTCCTCAATAAGATCCAGGCCTTAAACGAGACCACGGCCAGCATCATCTCCGCCACTTCCACCATGCTCAAAGAGCAAGGCACCGAGATCCAGAAGCAAGCCATGTCCTCGACAATTTCCGTGGATGTCTTAAAGAAATCGTTTGATGACGTTTTGTGGTCTTTAGACGAGATTAGCCGTTACAAGCGCGAGGCCTTACCGAAGTTGCAGGACACCATTGGGAAGTTTCGGGAGCTGGCCTCCCAGGGCGAGGCGGCCATCAACCGAATGGAAAGAGGGGATCGGTTAAGCCTGGACCAACATAACCCCGAGGCTTTACCGAACGGCCCAGAGCCCCCGAAGGCTTAAAAAACCTGATCCTTTAGCCAACCGTAACTTATCGCTGGCTAGTTTTCCAACATAGCCGCGATTAAACCTAAGGCCTTTTGCGCGGCGGTGACCGCCGCGGGAAAAAGGCCGGGCTCCACCGCGTTTTCCGTGGCCGCTCCCGCGAGGCCTAACCAGCCGCAAGGGGCGGCTTTTATTTCCTCTAAAAAAGTTTGGTTGTCCGGGGCGGTCACTAAGACCAGGACCCCGGGGGCCAGGCCAAAGGCCAATAAACTGGTGGCCGTCACTTCCGCCCAAGAGTCCACTTTAGTGTAGGTGAACTGGCCAACGTTTTTTAAAGGGTCCAAGTCCTCCCGAGGTTTGGCGGTGATAAGGTTAACCCGTAACCCGGCCCTAGCCCCCAAAGCCGCGGTTTCCAAAGCCAACTCATCGTCGCCGAAGACCAAAAGTTGGCCTAACCCCGGGTTTAAGGGGAGTAAGGACCACTGGCCAATGAGCTCCAAAGGTAACCTGGGCTTGGTCCAGGGGCCTTTAGCCGCTAAAACGTGCCGATAAACTTGAGTTTCAAAGGGGATGGTTAAGAGCCAGGCGGCCCAGGCCTCCTCTTGGGCCGCTAAAACCTCTTCCCAAAAAGCTAAAGAGTTGGCCCCGATTTTTTCGGCCACCAGTAACCCTTGGTCTAGCTCTTTGACCAAGGGAAGGCCTATTTCCAGGTCTTTAATGGCCTCCCCAAGCCCCACGTCCTTTAGCGCGGCCTCGCCAGCCAAAACCTGGCCCTCTTGGCCCACGACCGCCGCCTTAGCCACCTGGCCCTCGGCCAAGAGAGCCAAAACCGCCTCCCGTCCCTCTTTCAGCTCAGTGACCAAATAAGGTGGCCAGGACCGCATACTCGCCTCGCTTTCCCCGCCCTTTTAGTTAGGGCGACCAACCGTTAAAAAAACTTGACAGCTAGCTAAACCCTTACGGGATCGTTAGGCTATCTTAGACCGCCAGGGAGGCCCGATGGAGTAAGGCGGCCTTAATAAACCCAGCCAGATCGCCGTCTAAGACCGAATCCACGTTGCCGCTGTCAAAACCGGTGCGGTGGTCTTTAATCAAGCGATAAGGCTGTAAGGTGTAAGACCTAATCTGGCTACCCCAAGCGATGTCCTTTTTGTTGTCGTGCATCTTCTTGATTTCCGCGGCCTTCTTTTCCTCTTCCAACTGGTAAAGGCGAGCCTTTAAGACCTTCATGGCCAAGTCTTTGTTCCGGTGTTGGCTCTTCTCATCCTGACACTGGACCACCACCCCGGTGGGGATATGGGTGATCCGAACCGCGCTACTCGTTTTGTTAACGTGCTGGCCCCCGGCCCCGCTGGCCCGGTAGGTGTCGATCCGGATGTCCTTTTCGTTGATTTCCACCACAATGCTGTCGTCAATCTCCGGGGTGACAAAGACGCTGGCGAAGGAGGTATGCCGTCGGCTCTGGGAGTCAAAGGGCGAGACCCGAACCAGGCGGTGGATGCCCACCTCGGTGTTTAACAAACCAAAGGCGTACGGCCCAGACACGGTTAAGGTGACGCTTTTTAAGCCCGCCTCGTCCCCGTCCAAACGATCGACGATCTTGACCGCGAAGCCATTCCGCTCGGCGTAACGGATGTACATCCGCAAAAGCATTTCCGCCCAGTCCTGGGCTTCCGTGCCCCCAGCCCCGGCGTGGATGTCCATGATGGCGTTATTGCCGTCCAATTGACCGGATAAAGTTCTTTTAACCTCGTAAAGATCTAGATCCTTAATTAAAGAATCGATCTTATTTTGGAGATCTTTAGCCTGGGACTCGTCCTCCTCGGCGATGGCCAGCTCATAAAAGAGGTTGAGCTCCTCGACCTCGGTCTCCAAGCGGCGCCAGACGTTCAGTTTTTCGGCCAGGCGGGTCCTTTCTTGACCGGTCTCTTGGGCCTTTTGGGGATCCTCCCAGAGATCGGGTTTGGCCATGATTAGGCCAAGCTCCTCTAGGCGCGAGGTTAAGGCCTCCAGGTCAAAGATACCCCCGGAGGGTATTTAACCGGTCATTTATATCTTTTATGTCAGTTTTTAAGTCTATAAGCATGATTTAAATCCTTTAACGAAATATCGGTTAAAAAAGACTATATAAGTCAAAAAAAATAGCCTTAACCAGAGCGGCTGGTTAGGCCCGTAAAAGCTCATTAAAACAGCCAGAGGCTAAAATAGCAAGACCCCCTTAAGGCCCGCGCGGGCCTTAAGGGGGTAAGACCTTAGAGGCGAGCCTAAATTTTGGGTATTAATTACCCAAAGGCCAGCCCAATCTATCCAGGGCTAAGCCCTAGCCAGGACCAAATCCCTAGCCAGAACCAAGCCCTAACGCGCCCAAAAACCGACCGTAGGCGGGCTTTGGGGACAAGAGCCAACTTAGGGATAAGCTGGCTAACAACGAGCCTCTATAGCCAAATTAAGAGCCCGGGGTTAAGGAGAACCCGTTTAAAGCCCCAGGTTGGCCGCCCGCGAAAGAGCCATAGTCGATTAAAGCCGGGGGCAAGCTTTCCATAATGCCCGGGATATCCGAGTCTTTAATGGGCGTGTTGATCCAGTCGCTGGTCTGGCCAGCGGCGTTTTTGATTTTTAGGGCGTAGTGGCCATTAGCCACGGACACGCTTTCCACGTTCTGGTCCACGTAGTTCTGGAAGGAGCCGAAGATTAACCGCTCCATGTCCATAGGGGACAGGCTGGGGTTAGCCCGAACCCGGGTGACGATGTCATCGTCCACGGCTTTAAACACCCGCTCCAACTCAGGGCTATACTTATCGTTCTTTAAGTAACGAGCTTTCCGAAACTCCCAAAAGAGCCCCACGCTTAGGTTATGGGCCGCCGCCACCCATAAGCCCCCTTGCGACCGATGGAAAACCACCAGCCTGGTTAAGGCTTGGGGGTTATAAAACCAGAATAAAGAGCCATACCAAGGCAAACGCCGCTGTCGCCAGAACGGGGAACCGTACCAATAGGGCGAATGGCGCCAATGGCGTAACCCCGGGCGCCGATGAGGGTGGCCCGGGGGGTTGTAATGGGGCGGACGGGGCCTTGGGGGCCGGACATTATTGGGCGAACCTTTCGATGACGGTCCAGGCCGAACCGCCGGGCGATTGGCTGGCGGGGCGGCTGGGGGACTAACGTCGCGGGACCTATGGGGCGAGCCAGAGCGCCGATCGCTAGGTCCCCGATGGCCTCGACGGTCATTATCCCGGTCCCAAGACCGGGGGCCTTGGGCCCTAGGGGCTCGCGGATTGGCCCTGGAGGGCGTGGCTTGGGAGGGCGTGGCTAAAGGGTTGACGGCTTGAGGAGTCACGGCTTGAGGGGTTACGACCGGGTTCGAGGCCAAAGGCCTTGAGGGCCGCTCAGTCCTTCCCGGTCTATCAGGCCTTCCCGACCTATCGGGCCTTCCGGGGCGGGCCTCGGGCGCTCTAGGGCCCTGGTCCCGCTCGGGCCGCTCGGCTCGCTCGCGTGAAGGCCGCTCCTCCCGATTGCGGTCAGCTGAGCGGTTGGTGGGCTCAGAACGCCGGGAGCCAAAGTCCCGACCCCGATCGGAACGGTCAGATCGACCGCGATCGCCCCTTTGCGCGGCCAAAGGCGCGGACCCGAAAAGAGCCAGGGCCAAAAAGATAGTGATTATTATTGTCAGTCGCCTGGCCATGTTCGCTCCTTTTCACCTAACCTAAGGGAGTCCGCTTAAGGCCTTTAGCCGGTATTTCTGAAAGTAATTAGAAGCAATTTTTAGGCCAACCTGAAAAAGCGCCTCCCCTAAGGCGGTCAAAAAGCTCTAACTTAAGTTTAACCCTAAAAACTTCAGCTGGCCAGTTTAAAGATAATCCCTTAATCACGGACCGTAAGTGGCTTAAAGTTGATCTTAAGACCCCGGGTCAAGCGCGGAGAGGCCACGGTTAGGCCCCTTAGCGCCCCTAAAATTTTAGCTCTCGCTTTTTAAGAAGATATCTCATATAATAAGAAAATCAGATTTTTAAAACGCTTAGAGTCACTCACTTAAATTTTGTACTTTAGCTATTAAAAGTATAAAAACAACTTATTATATTATAATATATGTATACAACGCTAATTACTTGATATCGCGTATATCAAAAAACATTGCGCGAACTTTAATTTGGCCTTTAATAGCTACCACTTAAAAAAGGGCTGCGGCGCCTATTTACCCAGGTTTAAAGTTAGGGTCCTAAGGCTAGCCGCAGGTTTCCCCAGGTCAAATCTTAAAAACATAAGCTTATTTAGACTATTAAACTATTTAATATAGTTAAAAATCAATTCAATTAGCCTTTTAGTCTTTTTACGCGGTTACTTCGTTAGCCGCGCCGCCCATTTAAGCCGAAATTCTCGGGAAAGGAGTCTGGTTTTAAACCCCATTATTTTTCACGTATTTTTTCGCCAAACCGCTGACCGTTAAACGCCATTTTAACCAATTTTTAATTTTAACAACCTTTTATACAACATTATAATGTTATTAATTATAATTTTAATATCACCAATCTGGCTAAGTTGATTGATATGTATTATTTATGATTATTTAAAGCCTATATTGGTTGTGTTATGTCAATTTTAGATGATTATGTAATCCAAATATTCGCGGTGGAAGAAAGATCCCTGATCCTCGTGGAAAGGCTTTTAGTCATCTGGGAGGATTCCGTGCGGGCCACCCACCATTTTCTGGAAGAAGCCGATATCCAGGCCATCTTGCCCGAGGTCCGGGCCGTTTTAAAAGAACTGCCCATCCTGGCGGTGATCAGCGATCCCCGTCAGCGCCCCTTGGGTTTTTTAGCCCAAAAAGAGAACAAAATCGAAGCCTTTTTTCTGGCCAGCCAAGCTCGGGGCCGAGGTTTGGGCCGCAAACTGATCGAATGGGCCATCGCCGGCGGGGCCAAGGAAGTGGACGTCAACACGCAGAACACCGAGGCTTTGGGTTTTTATCTCCACCTGGGCTTTAAGGTTATCTCCGTCCACTTTGACACGGAAAAACCCTATGGCGACCTTTACTTGTTAAAGCTGGAGACTCAACTTTCTGAGCCCCCGGAAAAAACCAACCCCCTTGACCAAGCCAAGAGGGCGGGTTTAGGGGTTTAAACCCCCTTAATTGACTTAGGGCGGGCGAATCCGCCCGCCCTTTTCTTAGAACTCGTAGTTTAACTGGAGGGCCCCGGCCAGCCCCTTACGCCGCCCAAAATAGCCTTGGATCCCCAAGTCGAGGCTAATGGGGAAAGTCACTGGCTTAAGCAAAGTTAGGCCCACTTCAGTTAGGCCAGTCGCCCCTCTTAGGCTGGCGCTCGGTAGGCTTAAGCCGATAACGTGGCCTCCGGTTTCCCCAGCCAACTCGTAAATATAAGCCCCTCCCACGTAAAGCTTAACGTAGTCATTGACCTTATGGCTTAACCTAACCCCGGTCCTCACCCGGGAAGACTCCACGTCGTCTAAAGTGAACTTTTGGCCCAACAGCCGCTCCTTTGAGCCTTGTTGCCGGTTCCACAAGTACCTTAAGTTAAGGTCGATATCCGTGGCCTCCGTGATTTTATAAACCAAACCCCCGCCCAAGTGGAAGCCCGCGTAGCTTCCCGAGGTCTCGAATCGTAGTTTTCGCCCGTTAAACCCGGCTTTACTAACAAAATCCGCTTTAGACTTCCCGAACCGGGTGGAGGCCTCCAGGTAATAGGACCCAAAGTTGGCCGGGATGTCATAACGGCCCAATAAACCCGCCCCCACGTAGGAAACGTCGCCCTCGGCCTCCACGCCCTCGCCTTGGGCGCGGACGTAAGCGTCATAGACGCCAAAGCCAAATTCGCTAAAAAGACCAAAGGTCAAATGATTCCCCGCGACCCCTTGGCCCTTGGAGACGCCGATTAAACCGTTAACCCCAGTTAAATCCACGTGGGAGCCAGTCGCGTAACGACCGCGGGTGACGCTAGTCCCGGCGAAGGCCACCAAGTCGTCTGGGGTATCGGCCCGAGCTTTGGCTAGGGAAAGGCCATGGTCCACCAGATAGTCTTGGCCTTGGGTCAATAAAGCCAACCGGGCGGCTGAGGTTTCGGTGACGATTTTGGCCCTATCCTTAACCCTATAGGGAGAGGCCACTGTGGCGATAAGCTGGGTTTTGGCCGCGTTTAAACTGACCTCAAAATCTTTCTCAAAAAAAAAGCCAATATCAGCGACAACAGCGCTTAAAGGGAAGTTTCCAGCGATCGAGCTAGCGTCGATGAGGATTATCTCCTCGCCATTGTATATCTCGGGAATGCCGTATTGGGCGTCAATCTCGATCCATTGAACGGCGGGGTTCGGGCCCAAGTCCACGGTCGTGGCCCGTAAGGCCACAAAACCGTCATCCACGGTGGAAGGCAGATAATAGTTGTAATACTGGAAGTTATTAACTAAAGGGATGGGGGTCGCGGAGGCCTCATAATCCCAGAGAACCAAAGTGTTTTTAACGTAGGCGTCGCCATTGCTTCCCGAACCCATCTTCCCACCGGCTAAAAGGGTCGAAACAGTGGAGTTCCCCGTCAAAACCACATAGTTGTTATTGGCGCCCCCAACCTCACTATAACCGCCAATGACCGTGGCGATGGCGCTGGAGTCCACCAAAACGCTGTTAGAGACCGCATCGCCATAGTCATCGCTATAACCGCCAATGACTCTATTGGCGACACTCTCGATAACCTCCACATCGTTGTCATTGGCCGAGCCATTTAAAGCGTAGCCGCCATAGACATCTTGGTTGACCGCGCTAAAACTAACTAAAGCCGAGCCAGAAGTGACCGAGCCATTTTTGGAGTAACCGCCCGAGACATTCCCCCGTATGTCGCTCTCAATAACCCCCACGTGACCGTTAGTCACCGGGCCGTTTTCCGAATAACCGCCATAAACGTTAGAGGCGTTACTATCCATAAGTAAAACCAAGCTATCTAAAACCGGGCCATCTTCCGCGTAACCGCCATAAACATTCCCGGTGACGTTACTGTCAGTGACCGTGGCCTTCCCGTTCGTCACCGGGCCATCTTCCGCATAGCCGCCGTAAACGTTAGAGGCGTTACTCGACTCGATCCAAGCTAAGCTGTCTAAAACCGGGCCATCTTCCGCATAGCCGCCATAAACGTTCCCGGTGACCTTACTGTCAGTGACCGTGGCCTTCCCGTTCGTCACCGGGCCATCTTCCGCA
>JAISRZ010000049.1 GCA_031273455.1 Deltaproteobacteria bacterium
CCTCGCGGAATTGGATCTCGGAACCCGCGAATGGACCTGCCCGTCCTGCGGTTCCCGGCACGATCGCGACGTGAACGCGGCAATCAACATCGCAAGAGTGGGGGCGTCCACTCTCGGAGTAGGGTCCGTGAGACCGAAAAGGGGGGATCCCGCAAAGTTTCCCCTTGGTAGGCTGGCCCCGTTGATCCCGTGATCCCACGGTCTTTAGCCGTGGGAGTACGTCAATATGCCTCAAGATTTTAGCGGCCAGCCTTTGACCCCTAGCCCTAGCTGGTAGTTCTAGCTGGTAGTTCTAGCTGGCGGGGATCAATCAAGATTGGTCGCTAGTTACCGCAAACTAAAGATATTTTTAAGCCTATAGAGGGTCTCATGTCTGATGATATAAACGTCCAAGATCGCCGTCTCTTCAATAAAGACGGCGAGGTTAACGAAAACGCGGCCCCCAAATCCGAGCCGGAAAAGGCCCCGGAAAAGACCGCTGAAAAAGCCCCAGACCAAGTTAAAGATAAGGCCGAAGAGACCCTGGACGTTGGCTCCATGCCCGTCTCTTTAGCCGCTCTTTTCTTAGATCTGGCCACCCACGCTTTCACCCAGATGGGGGAAAAAGGGCCGGACGGGAAAGTCCCCGAGGGCGCCCCCAACCTACCGGTGGCCAAACACCTCATCGACCTTTTGGGGCTTTTGGAACTCAAAACCCGGGGCAACCTGGATCCAGAGGAAGAGGCTCTTTTAAAGGCCCTCCTCTACGATGTCCGACTGAAGTACGTCAGTCTAACTTCTGGTAAAAAATAGCCAAACGTTATTAATTGTAGCTTTATAGCTAGTTTTTAACGCTTTTTAAACTTTAATCTCGCCTTAAACTTTTTGGCCCGTTTAAAATCACGTCGTGAAGGAAATTTCTATGGATAAAAGGGTAAAGAGCTTGGTTTGGTCTTTTTTGACCGCTTTTCTATTCTTGTCTCTAAGCGGAACCCTCTACAGTCAGACCGCCAGCCAGCCGTCCAATCAATCGAGTCTGTCCAGCCAAGATCTGTCGCTAGTTAAACCCCCGGTCCCCAGTGGGCCCGCCTTAGTGGGCTTGCCCTCCGTGGCCCCAGTGGTGGAAAAGTCCAAAGCCGCGGTGGTTAACATCATAACCATGAAGACGACCCGGCGTGGGCCCATGGGTCGGCGTTTTCGGTCGCCTTCGCCCTCGCCCTCGCCCAACAACCCCTTCCCGCCGGATAGCTTTTTTGAGGACTTCTTTGGTTTTCCCCAAGCCCCGCCCCGGGTTTATCGGGAACGGGCTTTAGGCTCGGGGTTTATCTTTGACAAAGACGGTTACATCATCACCAATAACCACGTGGTCGAAGGGGCCGATGAGATCAAGATCGTCCTGGACGATAAGCAGGAAATCGCCGCTGAGATCGTTGGTCGGGACCCGAAAACCGATCTGGCCCTCATTAAGCTCTCCAAGCCCGGGGTTTACCCCTTCATCACCTTTGGCGACTCGGAAAAAGTCCAGATCGGCGATTGGTTAGTGGCCATCGGCAACCCCTTTGGCTTAGATCACACCGTGACCACGGGCATCCTCTCCGCTCGGGGCCGGTCCATTGGGGCGGGGCCTTACGATGATTTTCTCCAGACCGACGCCTCCATTAACCCCGGGAACTCCGGTGGGCCCTTACTCAACTTAAATGGCGAGGTGGTGGGCATTAACACCATGATCATCGCTGGCGGCAACGGCATTGGCTTCGCCATTCCCTCTAAATTGGCCGAGAAGATCGTGGCTAAGCTTAGATCCACCGGTCATGTGGAAAGGGGCTGGATTGGCGTGGTCATCCAGCCAGTGACCCCGGAGATCGAAAAGTCCTTAGGCTTAGGGGAAGGCGTTAAAGGCGCCCTCATCGGTCAGGTCTTAAAGGACACCCCCGCCGAAAAAGCTGGTTTGAAGCATGGGGACATTGTCACTTCTTTTGACGGTCGGGCCATTGGCGACTTTAGCGAACTCTCTTCCGTAGTGGCCGACACCGCGGTGGGCAAGACCGTCAATATCGATATTCTCCGCGACAATAAGAAAATGACCTTAAAGATCACCGTGGATCGCTTGGAAGACGAAAGCGACCCCGTGAGTGGGGCCGAGTCCTCCAACGCCGACTTGGGTCTAACCTTACGGGAGATCACCCCGGATCTGGCTCAAAGACTGGGCGTCCCGGAATCGAGCGGTTTATTGGTGGAGCAAGTGGTCCCCAGCTCTTTGGCCGATGTGGCTGGTCTAAGGGCCCGGGACGTTATTCTAGAGGTGGACCGGAAAGAGATTAAGACCCAGAGGGATTTTAACGCGGCCATCCGGGCCGTGCCCAAGGGTCAACCGGCTCTTTTGTGGGTCCGACGGGGGGAAAGGACCATCTACTGCCCCTTAAACCTCGAGTAAGCGTTTTCGCTGAACCCGTAACTTTTTCTTAAGCCCCGGTGGTCCGCCACTGGGGCTTTTTTCGGGCGCCTTTGGGGGGGGATTACCCACGGTCAGAGATTGCTTGATCCAAGAGGATATAGCCCCAAAGATGGCCCCCATCTTCGAGCCGACCTTCTCGGAATCAAACTACGGGTTTCGGCCTGGACGGAGAGCCCCAAGACGCGGCGCGGAAGGCGTATAAGTACTATAATTGAGGAAGAAAGCGCTAGGTCAATCCTTGGTTTGTTTAAACGGCGCCTTCCCTATTTGGAGGCGGTACTGACTAAAAATGGCGAAAGAGGATGGGGGAGGGTCGTTATGCAAATTTCGTGCCAGTTTAACTAGGTCCAGCTTATTTTTTTAAGTTTTTTTGACGCTTTCGTCCTGGCTTGTCTCAAAAAAAACTGGACTTATTGCTTGTAAGGGGTTAATGTAAATAGTAATTCTAGTTTTCCGTTACACAAGAATTTTATTTTCGAAGGAATTAATATTGATAATGATAGTGAATATATTGAATTAAATGATGACGATATATTTCCTATTTGTGCTATTATAGATACTAAATTATCTAGATCGAAATTACAGCGTTCTATCCTTTATTAACGAGTTATTGGTGTTTTTACGTGTCAATCATAGAAACGATATATTATATTAATAGTTGCTTTGATCAATATACTATTGACAATGATATCGATGATATATTGACGCAAACAGATAAGTTAGATGATTTTTTTTCTGAATGTAAAAATATTTTTGATACTAATCCTAATATGGATGAGTATAATGAATCTAACATTCAAGAAAAATTAATTAAACCTATTTTAGGGAAATTAGGCTGGCGTTATGAGTTAGAAGAAGTAAAAATTATTTCTGGTATTGAACAAAAATTTGACGCCGTTCTGTTTTCCGATCAAACAAAGTACAATAACTATATAAATTTATCTAAAAAAGACCGTAGATCTAATTGGATTGGTATTGATGTCATTTTAGAGTCTAAAGCTCCTACCAAAACACTTGATACTAAAAAAATTTCAAAAGATGCTAATCCATATATTCAAATGCTTGTTTATTTACAAAGTTCTAAAATCAATAGGGGTTTTTTAACTAATGGACGTCAATGGTATTATATAGACAATTCTTTAGTCTCTAGTGAAAAAAGATATGTACTTTTTTACCTAGATAAGATTCTAGAAGATGGGAAAAAGGAGGAGTTTGATTTTTTTTCCCGGTTATTTAGCGCAAAAAATTATGGGTCCGATAGTGTTGATCTGCCTTCACCGATCGAGCAACTATACGAACAAGACCAGATACAACGGCGAAAAGTGGAGGATGACCTTAGGAACGTAATATATGGCGAAATAGGCAAGTATTCTTTATTTGAGGAGATAGGTCGGGCTATTTATCTCTCTTCCAAACAAAAGGATTTAAAAGATATTTTTGAAAATAGTCTTTTCTTCATTTTTCGCCTAATTTTTATAGCCTACTATGAGGATTGCTACAAAGATTATCTGGGAAGACATCAGGGATATTGTTCGGTTTCTTTAAGGAAAATTAGGGACCAATTACAGCCTAACTCTGAGTACTGTATCGGATGGAGAAATCTACAAAATCTTTTTTCTATTCTAGATAAAGGAGACCTAAGTTTAAAAATTTATATTCTAGACGGTGGTTTATTTGATCAAACAAAAGCTCCTTTACTCAATAACCCTACTATTTTTAGTGATCAGATTTTATATACTATTTTTGATGAGCTTTTTACTTATAAAGTTAACGATAAAGAGTTTGATCGTGATTTTTCTGTTCTATCCCCAGCCCATTTAGGGACAATCTACGAAGGACTTCTGGAATTTGAATTTCGTATAGCCAAAGAAAATCAGACCTACGCTTTAGTTCAGGGTTCGAAAGAAAAGGGAGAAGGATTTTATGATATTTATGATTTAAATTTATTAAAAAAGCAGAAAAATATAAAAATTTCTACAATTAAAGAATATAAAAAAGGTGATTTTTATTTAGTTAATAGCAATCAGAACCGAAAGGTTAGTGGTAGTTATTACACTCCTGAGTCTTTGGCTGTTCCTTTAGTCACCAACGGTTTGAAACGATTGTTCGATGGACCCTTTAAAGATCATTCAGTTTTGGACCTTAGAATATTGGATTGCTCTTGCGGGAGTGGCCATTTATTGGTCGTGGCGTTAAATATTTTAACCAATATGACGTTGGAAAGATTAGATTCTGATGTAGAAAAAAATCTAAGGGACCTTTTAAAGCTTGAAATTGATTCTATATACTCTAATTATCAGACATTAGATTTAAACCCAGAAATAATGGGTGTTGATGAATTTGTGGTCTTAAAGCGCCTCCTTTTGAAAAAGACCATTTATGGTGTTGACCTTTCTCCTTTTGCCGCAGAACTGGCACAATTATCTTTTTGGTTGGATACATTTATTTTTGGTACGCCTTTATCATTTATTGACCACCATATTAAATCAGGAAATAGTTTACTTGGTAATGATATGGAATCATTTTCTAGGGAAGCTTTTTTTTACGATAAAAATAAATCGAATAGGAATACAAAAGATATATTTATCGTAAAATTTATTGATTATACTGAATCTATACGTGATGAAATAATTTCAGTTAATTATCTTAATGACACTACAAAAGAGGAGATTAGTAAATCTAAGAAAATTTATAATAATGAAATCTTACCTAAAATTACTGAGTTAAATAATTATTTTAATTATAGTAATTATTTAGATATTTTAAGGGTTTTAAAGATATCTCCTTTGCCAGCTATTTTGTCATGGTTTAACCCTGAACGAAATACTCAAGTTTTTCCGCAATACGCTAAAGATTTGGAAAAATATCAAATTGAGATGGATAATTGTCAGAAAGAGTTTAATTTCTTTAATTGGGAAGTGGAATTCGCTGAAGTTTTTTCTACTCATAATTTCAATGGCCCTGGTTTTCATCTAATTATTGGTAATCCTCCCTGGGATAAAACAAAGTTTGAGGAACCTCTTTTTTTCTCCCAATATAAGTTCAATTATCGCACGTTAGATAACCGTAAGAAAAAGGAAATAGCCTCCGAGATTTTGGCTAAACCAGAAATAAAAGCTAAGTATGATCAAGCAAAAGATAGAGTTTTTATTGTTAATGAGTATTTAAAACTTAAATACCCTCATAACGCTGGTGCCGGTGATGGCAACCTTTTCCGTTTTTTTGTGGAAAAAGCCTTAAGTCTATTGGCCAATGGCGGTTGTCTTAATTATGTTTTGCCAACCGGGCTGTTGACTGAGGATGGTTCAATAGCTTTAAGGCAGCATATATTTAAAAAATTTAGGATAAATAGTTTTGATGGATTTGAAAATAGATTGAGTATTTTCCCAGATGTTGACTCTAGATATAAATTTGGCTTAATCCAAATCGAAAACATAGTAGATTCACAGCAAAAAGCTATAACAAGGTTTATGCTTACTGATCCTAAAGTTTTAGACACGGAAGAAAGGAAGTTTGAATATCCTCTGGCAGATATAAAGCTAACGTCGCCTAATCACTTGGCTTATCTGGAAATAGCTGGAGGAAAGAAGGATCTGGAAATCCTGAAAAAACTCTACTCCAAATTTCCGGCTTTGGATCTCGAATGGCTAGATTTTCGGAACGAACTTCACGCTACAAATGACAAGTCAATTTTTAGAAAAGAACGTAAAAACGATTATATTCCCCTTTATAAGGGTGAAATGATTTGGCAATTTGACGCTCAAGCCGGCCAACCGGAATATTGGCTTGATCCTGTTGAATTAGATGATTATTTAGCAACGAAAGAAGTTAAAAGGCTCATAAAAGATATAAAAGATTGGTTTTCCTCCAATCAACCTGATTATTGTGCTACTCGGAATTTTACTAAATTTATTGATTTATTTTCTCAAGATAATTTGTTAAACTTTGTTCGACCAGAAAGAGATTATTTTCGACTGTCTTTTCGGGCTATCGCCAGCGATACTAATGAAAGAACTTTTATAACGGCCCTGCTTCCTCGCGGTATAGGCGCTCAAAATTCTTTATGGCTATCTATTCCCGGACACTACGTTCCAAATTTGGAGGAGAAAACGATAGAATTTAAAGAGATATCTCTGGTTAGACTTCTTTTCGCTCAAGCTATTTTTAACAGTTTGACGGTTGACTGGATATTGAGAGCCTCTGTAGCCATGAATGTTAATAAAACTTATGTATACCGGTTACCAATACCTCAGCCGAGCGATGAGGAGCTTACGACAAATCCTATTTATATAAAAATAGTTAGAGATTCGGCTTTATTGAGTTATTATAAGTGCCCTAAAGCTTTATCAGCACTAAAAACTAATTTTAAAATTAATGAAAACGATGAAAATCTTACACTGAAATTATTTGAAACTAAAAAGGCTGAATTAGATATTCAAATTGCTAAACTTTATGGTTTAACATCAGACAATTTATTGTATATATTAGATAATTTTAAGGTTTTAATGAGAAAAAATTCGCCTTTTATAGGTATATTAAGAGAATTAGCTGAAAATATATAATAATTATTTATTCGCTATTTTTAATTAATAATAACGATCAATATATTGTAAATATCTAAAATTGTGTTAATATTTTTTTATTTAAAATCCTGTCATCCGAGTTTGACATTTAGATCTAATGTCAAACTCACCGAAACCCCGTAAACCTAGGCCACATATAGCTTTACTCAATATTTTTGATTTTCAGACGTGGATCTGTTAATTTGAGTTTGTCATTTTATCGTGTTTCGACTAAAAAGGAAAACTCAGGATCTATGGAAGTTTCACCCATCAGAGACCCTAAAAATTTCGTTCCCCACAACCTCCCAGCTTATCTTCGCGCCATCGGCCTCGCCATCAAGCGCGGCGAAAGTCAATTCCACTCCAAAATGAGTAACCCGCTTGAAGTTGGCGATGGCCTCTTCTCTTTCGACCACCAGCTTTAGGGCGGGGGGTTGGACACGACCGGTGGATAAGGTTTTCCCCACGGCTTTAGAGGCAGCTGTCGACCCACCATACCCTACCAAACGGTCAAGGGCCCGCCGCTCTTCTTGAGCCCGGACCAAATTAAGATTTATTCCCCGGGGCGCTTCCAAGGCTTTTTTACCGCGACTTCAGTCATTTCCGTATAAGTCACTCTTTTGGGGTCCTTTAGTTTCCAGGCTTCTTGGATAGGCCAAGCGATGCTTCCCCCTCGCGGTCCAGGTCAGTGGCCAAATAGACCTTTTGGGCGTCAGCGAGCTTTTTTAGGTCCGCTATAACCTTTTTCTCGCGGGTGGGGACGTATTGGGGTTTGAAATTTGGCGGCTCAGCCCTAATTTCCTTAGGGAATGGGTTTTAAACCAAAGACCGGCCCTTAGGATTTTAAACCCTAAATGCTCTTAAGGCCCCCTAAACCCCGGGCCCCTAGGCCTCAAGGCCCCGGGCCCCAAGGTAGGCCCCTAACCGCTGGAAGGCGGTAGTTAAGTTTTTAGATCGCTAGCCGGCCTTTAACCGCTAGACGCCAAACCCTAAGGCTCATTAAAACAAGCCGTAACCCCAGCCATTTTCGCCTTCCTAAGCCCAAGCCAACCCGCCTCTAAGCCAGCCAGTTACCGCCTAGATCAGAGCCGTTTAACCAGAGCCAGTTACCGCCCTTAAAACCGCGCTTAAGCCCTCCTAGGTCCCTTTTAAGGACCCGTTTAAGCTGTCCTTAAGGAAGCTTAGGCCGCCCGCTTCTGACCTTTTAAAAGGGGTTTTTCTGGGCGACCTTAAGGGACTTTAGCTAGGCGAGTTCTCGGAATTTTTAAGCTTTTTTTTGACTTTTTATTAGGCTAATAATTTAAAAAATACATTAAATAATAATAAAACGGTCATTATTATTCTATACAAATATTTAATATGCTAAATCTATATTTTAAGAACAAGTTGCCTATAAAATCCTTTTAGGGCTGGTTTTTAGGTAAAAACAAAGAAATTACTTGGAAGCCATGAACGCCAAGCGGAAGTCAAGAGTATTCTTGTTAGTTTCCAGCTAAAAAACTGTAATTAAAATTTTTTTTGGAAATAATCCCCTAAGCGCTTGACAACAGAGAACTATGAGGCTAAAATTTTCTTAAGACTAATGGTGATTAATTAAATACCCACGTTTAATGAAGGGATTAAGATCAAAACTAGGAAAATAGCTAAAGGACGGGCCGGTTTTAAGTTTTTTTTAGGCCGCCCAGCCTCTTTACCGGCTCTATAGGCTTTAGTAAAGGTTATTTTTCCCCGCTTAGGCGGTGGCGATTGTTAGCCCCTTTTTTTTAGTTTTAGCGGCTATTAGCCTGGATATAGGCCAAAGACGCTGATCGGCTTTTGGAGAAAAAATCTTTTTCACGTTGGCGGAATTTTAATGGCGGTTTTTCTCTCATATTCCTTAGCTATAAAGGGTTTTGACGAAGGGTAGGCCAGTTTTTCCGTTAAAACGCGTTTAATAAGGTAAGTATACTCTAAAGGCCAGAAAAGAATTTTTTTACCAAACAATCCCTAGCGGTTGTAATCCAGGATCAAGGGCAAAGACGCTGATCGGCTTTTGGAGAAAGCGTCTGGGCCACGTTTACGGGGTTTAGCGGCTCTTTCCTTATCAAAGGCCCAATGTATAAAAGGTTTTAGCGTGGGGTATTCTTCTTTTTTCTTTAATGCCGACTTTAATAAGGTAAGTATACTCCAAAGAAAAGAAAAATTTTTTTTTAAAAAATATTGTCTTTACCTCTTGACAAAACTTTGTTAAGAGCTTAGAATTAATTCGTGAATAAACTTTATTCATAAAAAAACCAAATTTGAAAGGCTTAATACTGGATCTTCGGGACCGAACGCCTGTTTTTTCTTAAATTTAAGGTTACGCGCTGTAAAATTGTAGTCAGATTTGGCGTTTCGAGGGGATTTTCAAGGGGTTCTCTAAAAGTATAGCCTTTATCTACCTGGTCGGGTTTTTTTCGGCCTTTTTAATCAACCTTTTAACCCGCTTCTTGCGAGGCGGACTTCCAACTGAGGGGATTGACCAACTATGAAGCACTCCAAAATTTCTTTTAAAGAGATCCGGGAAAAACAAATGATCAGCGTGGCGGAACTGGCCCGTAAGGCTGGCGTCTCCACCCAGACCATCACCCGCATTGAAAGCGGCGGCACCTGCCGCATGGACACCATGCGGAAGATCATCTTGGCCCTCGGCTACTCGGTTGAGGACAAGGACCTCATCTTCGGGTCCTCGGACAAGTAATCCGCCCGTTTTCCGCGGCCTTTAGCGGCTGGGTTGGCTCTTAGGGGCTAACCCAGCTTTTTTTTGTCTAAGGCTCGCTAAGTAGCCATAAAAAACCCCCTGGTCGAAAAGACCAGGGGGTAGAAGGGCCGTTAAGCGGCCTAATAGGGTTTTTTGGGCCTTTAGGGCGGCTAAAACACGCCTAAGCCAAAGCCCAGTTTAACCCCGACCTTTCGGAAGAGGATCAGATCCTCCGGGGTTAAGGAGCGGGTGTAGCTTAAATCGCCCCACAGCTGATGCCAGAGGTTTTGACTGGCCCAGAGGTCGGCTTCGGGGAGACAGCGACCGATTAGCTCGGTTAAGTTAAAAAGCTCGCTTAATAGCCCGGGCCTAGGGTTAGAGGGCGAGAGCTCCAAGAGCTTCAAGAGGTAGTCAGAGACGGCCCCGCTAATGAGATGGAAGCTATCCGAGTCGCCCGCCTCCTCCCGGTGGATTAAATCCTCCAGTTGGACCAGATCAATGGCCCCGCCCGCGGCCATGGTCTGGGTGAACTTTTCCAGGTCGGCCTCGGCCATGACCCGGAAGATAAACCGATCCATCCAAGCCTCGGCGGCCCCGGGGTCCCGGTAGCGGTTTAAAAGGCCCCGGTAGCCCTCAAAGGCTTTCCGGGCGTAAACGATGAGGTTGTCGAAAAAGTCCCGGACCTGCTCGCGGGTGATAATCCGCCGGACGCTCGGCCAAAGGTCCTCGGGTTTAAACAATAGAGCCTTGGAGTTGGCTAAGGTTAAGAAAAAGGTCTTGACCGCCGCGGCCCCGCCTGAGGTCCATAAACTTTCGGCTTGGCTCAAAAGATCGGCCTCCGGGGTCACTAAGATATCCAGCTCAAAGCCGGCCCCTAAAAGGGCCACCACTTGGCCTTTTTCCGAGGTGGCTAAGCGGACGTCCTTGATGGTGGCTTCCCCGGTTAAAAGTCGGGTTAACCCCTCCTCTTGGGTGGTGGGGTTAAAGGTCGGCTTTTGGAAGACAAACTCCTCTAAGGCTTTGGGGGTCTTCATGGCGGCGGTGGCCGCCAAGTGGGCGATGGCTTGGCCGGGCCTTAAGCGGGCGGGGGTCACTAGTTCCCGCCAGACGTCCTCGCCGGTCGGGTAATGGGGGTCATTGGGTTTCGCCCGGCGTAACCGGGAGACGAGCCCAGCGGTTAGATCCAGGTTGGCCCACTCATTGGCTAGCTCAATGGCTCGGGCCGCGTACCTTAAGTTTTGGGCCGGCTCCAAACCGGCCAGATCGTTATAGAACCAGCCGCAGCTGGTGAACATGTAAAGGCCCATGCGCTGAGCCTCTAGTAACTTAATGATCTTCTCTTTAGTCAGCTCGTCCGGGGACCCTAAAGCGTTCCGGCTAATAAAATCGTCCCGGACTTTCGGGTCATAACCGGAGAGGGTCACTTCTAGGTACCCATCCCGGGCGGCCCAGGGGTCTTTTAGTAAGGGTCCGCCTTCCCGCTCAAAGATAACTTTTAGCTCATCCCTTAGCCAGTTAAGGCCATCCCGTAAGGGGGCTCGCCACTTCTGGTTCCAGCCTGGCTCCCCGCCGGTGGCGCAGCCACAGTCCGAGCGCCACCGCTCCACCCCGTGGCAACAGCTCCAAGAGCTATTTTCCACCAAGCGGGCCTCTAGGTTGGGTGGGTACAAGGACAAAAACTCGCCGTAGTTGGTGAGCTTAATGGGGTTGGGGTCGTCCGGGGGCTGACTTTCCAAGGCGTTAAAGACCCAAGCTAGAGTCATGTCCCCAAAATGGAAGTGGTGGCCATAGGACTCCCCATCGGTGGCCAGATTGACCAGTCGAGGTTTCCCCGGCTCCTCCGCCCCAAAGGCCTCCTCTAAGCGGGCCTTAAAGCTAGCCCCATCGCGCAAGAGGTTTTCAAAGGCCACGGCCCGGGAGACTGGGCCATCGTAGACAAAGGCGTCCAAATAATCGTTCGGGCCCCGGCCCCAGAAGATCCGATAGGGCCTTCTAGGGTCTGGGCTTTGGCTTAAAGTTTCCCACGGGGCCTCGCGGCCAGAGTCTAAAGGGCGAATGGCGTCGATCTGGCTTTGGGCCAAAATGGTGAACTTTAAGCCAGCTTTGGCCATTAAGCTTAAGCTTTCCAGGTCGGCCGCCGTCTCGGCCAGCCACATACCCTCCGGGCTTCTTTGGAAGGTCTTCTCAAAGTGGGCTTTCCCCCAGAGGATTTGGGTTAATTTGTCCCGGGAGTTGGCCAGGGGCATAATAATGTGGTTAAAGACCTGGGCCAAAGCCGGGCCATGGCCCCGCCGCCGGGCGCTGGCCTTTTTATCGGCCTCCACAATGGCCGCGTGGGTTAAAGGGTCTTTTTCTTTTAGCCACAAAAGTAAAGTTGGGCCAATATTAAAGCTTAAATACTCGTAATTATTGATTATCTTAGCGATAGCCCCTTTATTGTCCAAAAGCCGGGCCCGGGCGTTGGGGGCGTAACATTCCCGGTTGATCCGGGTGTTCCAGTTGGGGTAAGGGGCCGCCGAGGCCTCGATGGCGATGGAGCCGCTCCAGGGGTTTTCCCGGGGCGGTTGGTAGAAGTGACCGTGGACAATGAGGTAACGGGGACTGGGCAAGGCCATTCTCCTTAACTTACGGTATTTAAGCCAGAACGGCTTGGAAAAGGTTTAAGTAGGCTTGGGCCGAGGCGTTCCAGGAAAAATCGTCGCGCATGCCCGCCATCCGCATGGCCATAAAGTCCGTGGGCCGACCGTAGAGCTCCACGGCTCGTCTAGCGGCCCGAAACAAGGCCCAGGGCTGAAACTGGGTGAACTTAAAGCCATTGTCCCAAACCCCAGCCGGGTTTTGGCCCGCGTAGTCCCGGACCGTGTCGTTTAACCCGCCAATGGCCCGCACCACCGGGATAGCCCCATACCTTAAAGCGTACATCTGGATTAAACCGCAGGGCTCGTAAATGGAGGGGACCAAGATAAAGTCCGAGCCCGCGACGATCCGGTGGGCTAAAGGGGCGTCATAGGCCAAGATTAAGCGGAACTGGTCCGGGTATTCCTGGGCTAAAAGGGTCAGCTGCTCCTCGTACCAGGGCTCGCCGGAGCCTAAGATAACTAAATCGAGGCCCAAACGGAAAAACTCCGGGCCCGACTCCAAGATTAAACTTAGCCCCTTTTGGGCCGCTAAACGGGTGACCATGCCAAATAAGGGCCGATTGTCCGGGGTCTTTAAGCCAATTTCCTCTTTTAAGGCCTTTTTGCAGATATCTTTGCCCGTGGGGTCGCTGGCCTCGTAATGGGCCGCGATATGGGGGTCGGTGGCTGGGTTCCAGACGTCGTAATCCACCCCGTTTAAGATCCCCCGTAGTTTGCCCTCATAAAAGCGTAAGACCCCGTCCAAGCCGTTTCCGCCCTCCGGGGTTTGGATCTCCCGGGCGTAGGTCGGGGACACGGTGACCACTTCGCGGCTAAAGACGATGCCGGCCTTTAAGTAGCTCAGTTGGCCGTAATACTCCAGCCCATCCACCCCATAGTAGCTGGCCGGAAGACCAATCATGGCCCGAGCCGTCATGGGGGCTAAGCCTAAAAACCCTTGGTTATGGATAACAAAGACCCCTTTAGGGGCTTTGGGGCCCATTTCCGCTAAGTAGGCCATGATGAGCCCCGCGTGCCAGTCGTTGCCTAAGATGACGTTGGGGGCGAAGGGGAGGCTGGGTAACGAGGCGATAACGGCTTTGGCGAAAAAGGCGAAACGCTCCGGGTTGTCCACGTAGACTTCCCGGCCTTGGCCGTATAAGCTGGGCCGATCAAAATACTGGTCGCATTGGGTCAGATAAAACGGGACCCCGGAGTTTAGCCGCCCCGAAAGGAGGGTGAAGGGAACCGTCTCCTCGCCCAAAGAGACTTTTAGGGGTTTACCCACGATCTTTAACCCGGGCCAATCCAAAGCCGCTCGATACCCTGGTAAGATTAAAGCGGTTTTAACGCCCAAGCGGTTGAAGGCCACCGCGAGGCCACTGACCATTTCGGCTAAACCCCCGGTCTGGGCTAAGGGGGAGACTTCTGGGGAGGCGATTAGAACAGTAGGTTCCGGCATAGAACTCCATCTAAGGCCAGGGCCAGGCCCCCAGCTAAGGTAAGGGGCCGCTGAGCCCCAAAAAGGCTAAAAACGGCGCCAAATTGACGGACGTTAGTCCAGGGCCGCGGGCCAGGAGCGCGGCCAGGGGTTTTTTAGATCATAGCCCATTCGGATCTTTTTTCAAATCAAGTCAAGAGCTAAGGTTTTCTAACTGATTAAACCCTTGAAATCAATAGTTATTTCTTAAAGAAGGTCGATCTTCCCTTGGGGCGCCTTAAGGCGCCCTAGGGAACCTTTTCTTTAGTTATAATGGAAACTTAGAGGTTTATAGGCCCGGTTGGGGGGGCGAACAGGCCTTAAAGCGGGTTAGTCCGATCGCTAAAAGGGGTTAACCCCTAGGGGGGACCCTAACGAAACTTAAAGGGCCCCAAGTTCCTAGCCCTTGAAAGAAGACGGCCATATCAGTATAATGACAAGAAGTTTATTTAAGGTCAGTTAAATTTTAAGAATTTGGCGTTTTTGAGAGTATATGAGCGAAGACAAAGCTAATAATTTTATCCGGTCGTTTGTGGACGAGGACCTGGCCAGTGGCCGCTACTCTAAAGTGGTGACGAGGTTCCCCCCAGAGCCCAATGGTTATCTCCATATTGGCCACGCCAAGAGCGTTTGTCTGAACTTTGGTTTAGCCATTGATTACGGGGGGCGTTGCAACTTACGTTTTGACGACACTAATCCGGTCAAAGAGGACGTGGAGTATGTGGACTCCATCCAAGAGGACGTCCGGTGGTTAGGCTTCTCTTGGGACGATCGTTTATTCTACGCTTCCGATTACTTTGAGAAACTTTACGAATGCGCCCTTCAGCTGATTAAAAGCGGCCACGCTTACGTCTGCGAGCTCTCAGCGGAAAAGGTGAAAGAGTACCGGGGGACCTTAACCGAGGCTGGCCGGAATAGCCCGTATCGGGATCGACCTATAGCGGAGAGCTTGGATCTATTCCAAAGGATGCGGGCCGGGGAGTTCGCTGAAGGGGCCAAGTTTTTACGGGCCAAAATTAGCATGGCCTCCCCGAATCTGAATATGCGCGATCCGGCCCTCTTTCGGATCCGTAAAGCCACCCACCACCGCACTGGGGATAAGTGGCTCATTTACCCCATGTACGATTACGCCCACTGTATCTCCGACGCCATTGAGGGCGTGACTTTTTCCATCTGCACCTTGGAGTTTGAGGATCATCGGCCCTTATACGACTGGGTTTTGGAAAAGCTTAATTGGCCGGAGCCAAGACCTCGGCAGATCGAGTTCGCCCGCTTAAACCTAGAGGGCGCTTTAATGAGTAAAAGGCAGCTACTAAGGCTGGTCCAAGAAAAGCGCGTGGACGGTTGGGACGACCCGCGTTTACCCACCTTAGCCGCCTTACGCCGCCGGGGCATTCCCCCGGAGGCCATCCGCCTTTTCTGCGAGCGGATTGGGGTGGCCAAAAAAGATTCCTGGATTGAGTATGAGTGGCTGGAAAAGGCCATTCGCGACACCTTAAACCCCCAGGTTAAAAGGGTCCTGGCCGTCTTAGACCCTTTGAAGGTCACCTTAAAAGATTGGCCCGAAGATGAGGTTAGGACCATTCGGGCCCCGTACTTTCCGGACGATCCCGAGCGGATGGGGGAGCGGGAGCTCAAACTGACCCGGGAGATCTTCATTGAAAGGGATGACTTTAGCTTAGAGCCAGAGCCGGACTTTTACCGCTTAGCCCCGGGCCGGGAGGTCCGCTTACGCTGGTCATTGTATATTCAGTGTCAAGAGGTTATCCTCGGACCGGATGGCCAGCCGCTTGAGCTCATCTGTACCCATTCCGAGGAGCCAGCCCTCCCCAAACAGGGGAAAAGGCGACCGGCCATTATCCATTGGGCCTCGGCTAACCTATCAAGGCCCGTTACGGCCCGCCTCTATGAGAGCCTTTTTCTCGTTAACCGGCCCACCGGCGATTTTGACCAGGAGCTAAACCCCAGGTCCTTGGTGGAAAGGCCCAATTGCCGTTTGGAGCCAGCTTTAACCGACTTAAAAGAGGGCGAGCGGTTCCAGTTTGAGCGGTTAGGGTATTTTTACTTGGAAAAGGCTCCGAATGGCTCATCCCCCGCGGTTTTCAACCGCGTGGTCACGTTGAAAGACAGTTGGGCCAAATCTAAGAAGAAGTAAGTCCGGCTCAGTATTAGGAGACGCAGATTGGCCTTACTAGACGCTTTCTTCAAATTTATGCATGAGGTGGGGGGTTCGGATCTCCATTTGGTGTCCGGCAGTCAGCCCTTGATCCGCTTAAAGGGCCGCATTGAGAAGATCAAGTACAAGGTCCTGGAAAACACTGAGCTAAAAAAGATGCTCTATGAGATCGCCCCGGACGAGAAGGTCAAGATCTTCGAGGAATGCGGCGATGTGGACTTTGGCTATGAGATCCCCAACATCGCCCGCTATCGAGCCAACTTTTTTAACCAAAAGTGGGGCGTGGGGGCGGTCTTTCGGGAGATCCCCACGAAAATCCCCACGGTGGAGCAACTGGGTTTACCGCCAGTGGTCAGTAAACTGGCCTCGCTTCCCAAAGGTCTGGTCTTAGTCACTGGGCCCACCGGGAGCGGTAAATCCACCACCTTAGCCACCATCATTGACCACGCCAATCGAACCCGGAGCGACCATATTCTAACCATTGAGGATCCCGTGGAGTTTGTCCATCGGGGGCAAAAGTGCGTGGTTAACCATCGAGAGGTCTTCACCCACACCCGTAGCTTTTCCTCAGCCTTAAGAGGGGCCTTACGCGAAGATCCGGACATCATTATGGTCGGGGAAATGCGCGATTTGGAGACCATCGCTTTGGCCTTGGAAGCGGCCAACACCGGCCACTTGGTCATGGGGACCCTCCATACGACCTCCGCCGCTAGCACCGTGGACCGGATCATTGATATTTTTCCGGCCAATGAGCAGGCTCAGATTAGGGCCTCTTTAGCGGACGCCTTACGGGCGGTCGTGGCCCAATCTCTCTTTCGCCGAGTGGACGTCTCCGGTCGGGTGGCCGCCTTGGAAATCCTTTTGGCCACCCCGGCGGTTCGGAACCTTATCCGTGAGGGTAAGATCCACCAGATCGCCACCATTATCCAAACCGGGCGTAAATTTGGCATGCAATCCATGGACGACGCTATTTTGGACCACCTTTTAGCCGGGCGGATTTCCCCAGTCGACGCTTACTCTCATTGCATCGACAAAGCTAAATTCAAGCAGTACTTGACATCCCCACCTGAGGATTTTACGGACGTTTAACCATGCTGCATCTATTCCACCTGGAATATATCCTTAGCAAACTTATGAACGCCGCTCCTGACGTGTCCGACATAAACATGACAGTTGGGCACCCCATCCAGGTGGAGACTGGCGGCCAACTCATTCCTGTTTATTTTGAGCCGGAAATTAGAGCGCTAACCCCATATCAGACCGAAGCCTTGGCTTTAAGCTTATTGCGGGGCGATCGTCACCTCATCGCCACCTTATTGGACCATGGAAGTTGCGATCTTTCCTTTAACCTGGAAAACAAAGCCCGTTTTCGGGTCAATATCTTCTCCCAACAGGGCCGTTTTAGCATTGTCATGCGGAAGCTTGACACCTATATTCGCTCCATTGAGGACTTAGAGCTCCCGCCCATCTTCTATGACATGGCCAAGGTCAAAAACGGCATCATTTTAGTCACCGGGGCCACGGGCACCGGTAAAACCACCAGCCTCGCCGCCATCTTAGATGAGATTAACCGGTCCCAAGCCGTCCACGTGGTCACCTTGGAGGACCCGGTGGAGTTTATCCACCTACCTAAGATGTCCACCTTTAACCAGCGGGAACTGGGCACGGACTTTCGGACCTTTTCCGAAGGCTTACGCTCCGCTTTACGGCAAGCCCCCAAAGTCATTTTAGTTGGCGAGATGCGGGATCGCGAGACCGTGGAAATGGCTCTTTCGGCCTCGGAAACGGGCCACTTGGTCTTTTCCACCCTCCACACGGTGGACACGGGGACCACGATCAACCGCATCGTTGGTCTTTTTGACCACGAGGAGGAAAAGCTCATTCGGGTCCGTTTGGCTGACTCCTTAAGGTGGGTCGTGAGCCAAAGGCTTTTACCCAAAATCGGCGGGGGCCGGGTGGCGGCCTTGGAGATTATGGGCTCGACCCTTCTGCTTAAAGACATTATCACCAATGGGGAAACCCCGGAGAAAACCTTTTACGGGGCCGTGGAAGCCAACCAAGCCTTACAGTTCCAGACCTTTGACCAGCACATCATTAAGCTCTTTCGGGACAAGATTATCACCGAGGAAACGGCCCGCACCTTTAGCTCCAAAAAGAACATCATGAACCGGAGCATTGACACCTTAAAAGCCGAAGCTGGCGAGTACATCTACGACATTGAGGATCTGGCCTTGGAAAACCCCGAGGAGGAGTTCCCGGAACAGCCTGAGGAGTCGCCCGCCGAGGAGGCTGAGGCCGCCGCTCAATCAGGCCCATCTTCTAAAGCTGACGCCCGAATCCGCTCTGGCGGGCCGCCCCAGCCCTTAGCTTCGGATCAGCAAAACTCCCGGCGGCACGCTTAAGGCCCTTTAGGTAGGTATCAATGCAAATCGAGTGCCAGTACTGCCATAAAAAATTGAACGCCCCAGACGATCGGGTGGAGTACGGGAAACCCTTCTCCTTCGTTTGCCCGGGTTGCAACATGAAAAACACCTTTACCCCCACGCGACGGCAAAACGATTTGCGACCCCCGGAGACGAAATCCGAGGAAGCCCCGCCGCCCCCCCCGCCGCAACCGGTGGCCCCCCCGGCCCCGCCTAAAGTGGCCGTGGTGGCGGGCGCCGCCCCCACGGAGTTTAATTCCATTGAGCTCGATGATATCTCCGAAGGCTTAAAAATGGCCTTAGTGGCCTATGATAGCGAGGAAATCCAAGAGCTTCTCTACAATAAGCTAACGGGCATGGGCTTTAAATCGGTTATGGCCATTAACGTCCGGGACGCGGTCAAGCAGTTAAAGTTTGGTCGTTTCCAACTGATGCTCATTCAGGAAGACTATTACGGGGCCACTCTGTCCAGTAACCAGTTATTAAGGGCGGTCAATGGCTTAGAGCTAAGCATTCGCCACGAGATGTTTATCGCTTTAATTGGGCCTAGCTTCACCTCGCTAGACGATTTAACGGCCTTTAGCCTGTCCTTGGATACGGTCATTAACACCGCTGACCTAGAGGAAGTGGAAAAGATCCTCATTAGCGGCATGGGCCACGTCCAAAAGTTCTACTCTGTCTATAATGAGATGCTCATTCAAAGAGGGTTAGACTAGGATTAAGGCTTTTTGAGCCTATTACTTGGGTCTAGCCGTTAGGCCAGGGGGGTTAACCCTGGGGGTGGTTATCCCCCCGGGGTTTTTTATCGCCATAAGGGCGCTAAAGGACGCCTTTAGTCAGGGGACAAGAATGGCGGACAATGGCGCCGCGCGCTGGGCGATGGCCATATTAGGATTATTAGCGCTGGTAAAGGAACTTTTCTGTTATTTCAACCTTTTTTATTTCGTTCGGTTTTGACCATGGCCCGAGCTTTTCCGATAACGAAGAGGAAAAGAAACTCGCGGGTCGACACGGGCTTCTCGCTGATTTAATTTTAATAATAGTATGTTTTTATTATATTATTAAATCATTGATATATAAATTTTAACTGTTATGCTATTAGTTAGAGTATTTAAAATTAGATTTTAATTAATGAAAATATTATTAAATTATCTAATTTATATATTAAAAGTGGCACTATTCCTAAAAATAAAATAATAGACGCTTGTCATATAGCTACTGCCACTTTTAACAATTTGGACATTATTGCTAGTATGAATTTATCTCATATAGTTCGGTCAAAAACACGTATTTTTAATGACAACATTGCTAAAGAATATAATTTTAATCCAATTAGCATTCTTACACCTCAGGAGATTGTTGAAAATGTTAGCTATAGATCCCATTGAGGCTGAAATTGATAAGATCCGTGATGACATTTACGAAAAAACTAAAAATATGTCCAATGCGGAATTGCTTGACTATTTTCATAAAATTGCCGAAAAAGCGGCTAAAAAATACGGTTTCAATCTTGTTGAATCTCTGAACACCAGTATGATTAAAGAGATAAGTGAGTAGGTTGTTCTTTTAACCATACGCTGATTGTTTTTGACTCTAAAATGACTTTGTCTAAAAGCTTGTTATATAGATCTATAATAAGATCTAATTTCGAGTGTTTTAATTTTTACACAGAAACCATCGGATATGTTCCGATGGTTTCTTTATTTTTACTTAATTTAGTTGGGTAATTATTTATTTTATGATGTATAATGATTAAAAATGATAGAACAATTCTAATCATATAAAAGGAGACTTGAAAAATGAATTTTATTAGCCGTCAATTTCCAAGCGAGGCTCAACATGTCAAAGCCTCTAACAAAACAGAAAATAGGCCATCAACTATAGGTAACAGAAAACATCGTAATTATGCTAAATATGAAAATTTAAAAGAAAAAATGCTTGCTTTACTAAATAAAAGGAAATATACTTCAAAAGAAATTGCGAGTAAATTACAAATTTGTCATCCTGGAACATTTTTTAAGTATAAAGCATTGCTTCAAATTGATTATAAATTTCGTAACCGTTCACTAAGCCTTTTTTGACCCTCGTTGAGCTGTGGGACTTATTCCCTATTTAAGCTGGAATCAATACCTCTCTCTTGACTTAAATCTTCTTATTATTTTGGACCCCCCCAAAAAATTTCTACTGAGCGCTATTTTCCCCTTGACATCTCAAAATTCCGACTTATAATAGGGCCTGGCTTTAAAATCAGTCAAAATTCCTATAAGCGCTACCGGAGCCGAGCCTATCGGAGCCGAACCTACCGGAGCCGAGTCTACCGGAGTCGAGCCTTTACTCGACGAGGCGGCTAATTTGTCCGTTTCCTCCTCCGTTTCTGAGCAAGACGACAAGACAGACGACAACGCTTCTGGTATCTTCTTACCCCTTAAGTTTATCCTTTATTTGCTCCAGATTATCATTACCCTCCAGTCCAAAATCGATACCCTAACCAAGGAGAACGCCATCCTGGCGGAGAAAGCCAACCAACCCGCGAAAGATTCGGATAATTCTTCTAAGCCCCCGTCCCAAGGCCGATACCCCAAAAGTAAACCTGAACTTGACGAACATGGGAACCCCATCAAAGGTAAACCCGGGGCCAAGAAAGGGCGCAAAGCCCATCACCGGAAAAAAGCTAACTCCAAAAATAAGGACTCCGCGGACCAGCCTCTCGAACTGATTGGTCAAGATATTCCGACAGAAGAGGTTGAAATCCGCCCTGATTTCTTGGAATGCCCCGAGTGTGGCGGCAAATTGGTCCACTCTAAGGGCCGGGAGCGCCACTTTGAGCGGATCGAATTAGTTGATCACCCTCTGATCCGGAGAAACTATACTTCTGAAGCCTATCGGCGCCCTGATTGCGGTAAAATCCATTATGGCCACCAACCAGCTACCTTGGATACCGGTCTACTCGGCCCCAAGCTTATATCTTTGATTGGATTTCAAAAAGGTGTAGGGCATATAAGCGTTACCGGCATCCAGAAGCTTTTGGCCATCTTCGGTTTGAACGTCTCCCGCGGCTACATCAGTAAAATCCTTGATAAACGCTCCGATTCTTTGGGACAGGCTTATAACGATCTAAAGGAGGCCCTTCCCAGCCAAAAGAAATTGAACATCGATGAGACTTTACATCGCGAAAATGGGAAACGGTTATGGACCTGGTTTTTCCGGGCCGCGACATTCGCGGTCTTCGGTATAAGAGTCGGTCGGTCGGCGGATATCCTTATAGAGTTTCTGACCAAAGACTTTAAAGGGCTTATCGGTTGCGATTACTTCTCAGCGTCCAGAAAACCGCTTAGGTTGTTCCCTTTCTTGAAAGCCCAGTTTTTGCGGATCTTGAACGTGATCTACAGTTTTTAGCTGACCACTTAGCCGATCAGGAGTTGCGCGAATATGGATCTAAACTCGTAGCTCTATTAAAAGAGGTGTTCGAGAAAAATAAGCTGTGGCGACAACTTCGGAGGCCTAGAGATCCTCTCGACCCAAATGACCCTGACCTTGAAGGCGAGGAGCGGGAGGCCTGGGCCAGGAGATCCTGAATAGAGTACGAACCAGGTTCATACGACCAGGGCCAAAAGGCCTTGGTCGGGCTTTAGCCAGGCGCCTAGACTCTAAGACCCAGGCGAGACTTAAGGCCGCAGGCCCGTGGTCTAAGGTTAAAAGCCTAAAAGCGCGGCTTTAATTTGGGCTGGAGGCGCTCTTAAGCCCCTTTCTAAAGGACCTCGGCGATGGCGTTCTGTCCCTAAAGCCCTTTGACGGCCAGGGTTTGGCCTTGGGCCCCCCTAGAAAAATCGCTCTTTTTGCCCTTGAAAACGATTACGCCTATTTCTGTGAAGTTTACTGTTTATAAGCTTTTCCCAAGGCTAAACGCTCATGAAATCTCTAATCTAGCGCTTAACGCGGTCGCGAGAGGTTTTCTAGGCCATGGATCCCCAAACTTTAAAAGGTTAAGCGGCCCTTGGCCCACTTTTTAGCCCAAGTAAAGGGGGGGTAACGGACCGCCGAGGCGTTTTTTGCGTGAATAGGCAGTCTCTAAGATAACTATTTGAATTTACAATGTTTTTTATTTGATTTTTGTCGCCGCGTAACTAATTTTAATTGAGGATAATTAGTCTTAAGACGAGGAGTTAGGGTTGGTGGCTTAAAAAACAGATACGATTTGAAAAACCTTGGTATAATAGAGCATTCTGATTTTGGCGCTTATCATCTCCAAGGGCTCATATTGTCTTCGCTAAACTTCAGAACACATCTGGCTCAAATAAACTGGAGGACTATCGGTGAATAGGAGAACCTTTTTAAAGACTTTGGCTGGTGGGGCCTTAGGTCTTGGCTTAGGCGCCCTAGCTCCGCCCACGCTTAAGGCGGCGGCTTCCCCGGACCTGGTGGCCGTTAAGGGCCTAGATTTAACCACTATGTTTGACCGGGGCTTGGAAGCCTTAGGCGGGCTGGGCCGTTATATTAAAAGCGGCCAAACGGTCCTCATTAAGCCCAACATGGCTTGGGCCGTGGACCCGGAAGGCGCGGCCAACACTAACCCGGCCTTAATCGCTCATATGGTTAAGAACATTCTTAACCTTGGGGCCAAAAAGGTCTATGTCTACGACAACACCTGCGACAACTGGTCGGACGCTTACCGGATGTCCGGTCTAGAGAGCGCGGCCACGGACGCTGGGGCCACCGTGGCCCCGGCCTATCAAGAAGGCTATTTCCAAAAAGTGACCATCCCCGGGGGCGCGACCTTAAAGACCACCCAGTACCATGAGCTTTACTTGGAAGCCGATGTTATCATCAACGTCCCGGTTCTAAAGCATCATGGGGGCGCTAAGATGACCGCCGCCATGAAAAACCTCATGGGGGCCATTTGGGACCGGCGGCCTCTCCACCGGGAGGGCTTGGACGAGACCATCCCGGACCTTTTGCTTTATAAAAAGCCTAACCTCCACGTGGTTGACGCGGCTCGGGTTATGTTAAACGGCGGGCCTCGCGGTCGGGGCGACACCCGTTATCTTTCCAGTCAGATGCTCCTAGTCTCCGAGGATCCCGTGGCCGTTGACGCGGCCTGCGCCAAGATCCTGGAAGCCAGTGGCCTTAAAGCCCCGGACTACATCCGTCAAGGCGAGTCCTTAGGCTTAGGCGTGGCCGATTTGACCAAACTGAATGTCCAACGGCTGAGCGTCTAGCCTCAGACTAAGCTAACCGCCATGACTAGTTTTTCTAAAGGTAGTCCCAGGAGGGCTTTAGCCAGGCTTCGCCGTTTATTGGCCTATGGGCTACTTAGCCTATTGATCGCGGCTTTTCTTTGGCCACGCCCAATGGAAGGGATCCTTTCGACCTTGGCCCGGCTCCAGTTTGGCCAGGCCTTGGCCCGTTTAGCTTCCTCGCCTTCCTATCCCGAGGCTCTTTACGTGGTGGCCATCGCCCTAATAACCTGGCTTTTAGGGCGTTGGTTCTGTTCCTTTGTCTGCCCTTTAGGCGCCTTAATGGATCTGGCCGGGCGCTTAAAGGGGTTATTTTCCCGGACCAAGTTCACCCACCAACCCCAGACTTATAAACGCTTCCTCATCCCAACCTTGGCCCTCCTGGCGTTCTGGTTTGGGGCCACGACCCTTTTTGGCTTATTGGAGCCTTACAGTCTCCTAGTGGCTAAAAGCCTTCTCTACGCTGGGCCCAATCTCATCCTGGTTGGGGTAATAATCCTCGCGGCCTTTAAAGGTCGGGTCTTTTGTGACTATTTATGCCCCACCGGGCTAAGTTTAAAGATCCTGGCCAGTCGCTCGCTTTTACGCCTCACGATCCGAGACTCTTGTTTAAGCTGCGGGGCCTGTTCCCGGGTCTGCCCCACCTCTTGCGTGGATGGCCGAGCTAAAGCCTTGGAGCCGGGTCGTTGCGTTTTGTGTCTGGACTGCTTGGCCGTGTGCCCCAATGGCTCTTTAACTTACGGTTTTGAGTCAATTAAGCTGGAGCCTAAAAGGCGGGCTTTTTTAAGCCAGGCGGCTTTAGGTTTAGTGGTGGCCAGCTCTAGCTTAGCTCCGGCGTCCTTAAGGGCTAAGGCCTATGGCCAGCCCGAGGCGGTCCCGGTCCTACCCCCGGGCGCTCTGTCTTTGGCTCACTTGGGCGCCCACTGCAGTCTTTGCCACAGTTGCGTCAGGATCTGCCCTAACCACGCTCTTGTCCCGAGCTCCAACGCGCACCCGGCCCTTTGGAACCGTCCGGTTTTGGACGCTTATGTGGGGTTCTGCCAATATGACTGCGTCCTTTGCGGCCAGATCTGCCCAACCAAGGCTCTCATCCCTTTAACCGTTGAGGAAAAACGGGTGGCCCGAGTGGGGACGGTTTTCTTTGAGCGCCCCGAGTGCGTCATTGTCCGGAACAACACTAGCTGCGGGGCTTGCGCCGAGCTTTGCCCCACCGGGGCGGTGAGCATGATCATGGCCCCTTCTGGCCGCGAGGAGCCCACTATCCAGGATAACCTTTGTATTGGCTGCGGGGCTTGTCAACAGGCTTGTCCGGTCCGGCCCATTAGCGCCATTAGGGTTAATGGTTTACTGATTCAGCAGACCGCGGCCCGGCCCGAGAAAATCGCGACCGAGGACGAGACTTTAACCGAGGATTTCCCTTTTTAAGCTGATTTAAGCGCGATAGTTAGCGTTTTAGAGGTTGTTTAAAGGTTATTAGGGGATAAATAATAGCTACAGACGAAAAAACCCGGCCAAAGGCCGGGTTATTAATTTCCAGGGTAGGCTTGGGGGGGTTAGATCTGGAACTCTTTAACCGCTTGGCCGTTTTCCAGGTGATCCTCAGCGATCTTGGCCACCCGTTCTGGAGTTAGGCCGCCGTACCAAACGCCATCGGGGTAGACCACCATAATCGGGCCTTTGTCGCAGACCCCGTAGCAGCTGGTGGCGCTAACGATGATCTCCGACCCTAGATCCCGCTCCTCGATTTCCTCAACGAGCTTTTTGACCAGCTCCACTCCCTGGCGGGTGTGGCAGGTCCCTTTCTTGTCGCCAACTAGCTTGGAGCCAGTACACATCAAAACATGGTATTTGCAAACCATGGGTTTCTCCTTCGAGAGTTAAGTGTTTAAGAAAAGAAAAAGGCGAATCCAAGTGAAGTCAGTTTAATTGATGCCAGGGAATGTGTCAATTAACAATTTCAACTTGACGATTTTGACGCGTAAATAACCTTAATAGTTAGCTTTTAGCCCGAAAAAGTCGGCTTCAAAATCATTTAGCCCGCCTAGCCGCCCATCGCTCCCCGCCCCCAGTCTAAGGCGCGGGGTTAATGGCATCGGGTTTAACGGGCGTCTAAAGCCTAAAAACCGTCTGACAAAGGAGCGCGAAAATGGCTTAAGGCGCCAGTTTGGCCGATGGATGGGCCGAGTAGACTGGAAGGGTTTTCGGGAGTAAGAAGGGGCCTTTTTGGGACTATTAGGGGGTAGGCTGGGAGTAAGGTAAAAGACACGCTAAGGGCGAAAGACTTTTTGAGTCAAGAACCCTCAAGAACAAACCTTCAGATCAACTAGGTGGCCTAAAGCGTAGGCGCCCTAAAGCGAGGGTTAAGGAGCGAGGGCTAAGGACGGCCCAGAAGGGTTAAGGCGCTTTAAAGTGGATTACTTTATCGGGGCCGTATCCATTGAAAGTCGTTAGAAGCCTAAGGTTAGCGAGCTTTCGGGCTTTTGGCTTTAGCCTTAGGGCCGCTGGAAGCTTTCGGGGTTTTGACCGCGGCGGCTTTCGGGGCTTTGGGAGCCGGGGTTTTGGTTGAAGAGGTTTTGGCCGAAGGGGTTTTGGTCGGGGGTTTAGCCGTCTTCAGGGCCTCTTTTTCCTCTTTTAAAACTTTATAGATGGCCTTGGAAAGTTCAGCCGGGCAGGAAGATTTTTTCTGGCCGCATTTAACGCCCTTTAAGAGTTTAGCCACTTCCAAAGCCGGTTTACCTTCGGCCAGAAGCGAGATCCCGGTCAGATTGCCCGGGCAACCGCCGACAAACTGAATACCGCTGATAACTCCATCGTTAATGTCAAACCGCATAAGTTTCGGGCATACGCCCTGAGGTTGGGAAGTGTGCTCCATTCCTGGTCTCCTCTGAGCTAGAAGGCGACTTTCGCCCCTTTGGGCTGGGCCAAAAGTCGCGATAACGCTTAGCGAATATTGTAGTCTTTAAAAGGTGAAAAGTCGATAGGTCGAAAAGGTTAGGTTTGGCTGGCTCGCGTTTAATCCCCACCGGGCTTTTAGGGGCCAATTTAATTCATAAAGACGTTTATGGGGTTTAAATTATTTAAATAAAATAACTAAATTACAAAATAAAAGTTAAATATTGCCAATATTATTTTTAATCGGTGAAACTAAAGTGTTTTTTAGTTCGCGAACGTCAGCGAGAGAATTTGTGGAAACACTGGTCTCGTCCGTCCCTTTGGGGCAGGGACCGAAAACCGTTTTGACTAGTGGGCCGTTAGGGGAATAAGCCAGCCCCAGGCCAATGACGTTATCAGGATCGAGCCCTTCTTGGCGGAGATCGCCGCGGTCAAAAATGGCTTGTAAAGCTTTTTCGGCGGCGATGGTCAATTCCCGGTCAGTTTTGGCCCGGTCCAGCGGGCGCTTAGACGCGGCGACTTTTAAGATGGTGTCGGCCGCCAGATCTCCCAGCTCCAATCTAGCGATCTTAGATAATAAATTATATATTTCATCTATTTTTAGAAATTGAAAAGCTGATTTAAGTGATAAAGTATTGGTATACTCATTTGAAATAGGTAAGAAAAATGAATTAAAAAAGTTATACACTATTGGATCAACTAAATCAGCTGATTTATATTCAATAGCCATATTTAGTATGTCTTTTAGTTTATGGTAGTCAATTTCGTTGATTGAAGCCTTGACCAGAGCTTGGTCGACCTCGGTCACCGCTAGTTTTTTCGCGTCTGGGAGAAACTTTAACTCAATGACCACGCGGCCTATATCCTGGTGGTCAACCAAGAGAGTTGGCCGTTCGTAAAGCTCACCGCTCGGGAAATTGACGGTGAAGCCTAAGGCTTTTAGAGTGGCCCAGACTAGACCAATGAAGGTCTTCTCATCCTCAATGTCTCGGCCCCAAGAAAGAACCGTGAACATTTCGCTCAATAAATCCTCAGTCATTTTGGCGGCGTGGCCTTCAAAACACCACCGTAGCTGGGCGCCATTTTCTGGGAGATTATTGGCGAAGTTAGGGCCTAAAATATAACTGACGCAACGTTTGAAATAGCTGGAAGTAATCTCGCGATTGGGGAACCGGAAAGAATAGAGCTCATTTGGCTTAGCGTTATGATTGTTGGGATCCGTTGTTCCCGCGCTGGGCGCCGTATCGATGGTTAATTGACCAGAATAGAAGAGGACCGAGACGGCCTCAGAAAAGATAATATCCGATTGGGTTAAGGTCTCTTTGGGATAAGAGCGCCGCGTTGGCAGGAGAAAATCCAGGGGTTTGCGCTGAATAAAGGGTGGCGTGTAGCCATAGACGCCCAGGTTGTTCCAATGAGCGCCGAAAGATTTGGACTTAAAAAAATGGATCACGGAAAAGGGATGGAAGACCGTAACCTCCCCGTCAAAACTATAGCCACCATACCAATCAATGATTTGTTGTTTTAAATCCTCTATGGTGGAGGTGGGGTCCATTAGACCTTCTTTTTTTAACGCGGCGAGGGTTTCCGCCAGTCGATCCGTAAAAAGAGAGTCAAATTCTTCCCTGGTAAACCCGCAGATCCCCGAGTAACGCGGATCAAGGGAGATGTCGGTTAAGTGGTTGGCCGCCAAGTCTTGGGGGCTTAGACCGAATCTGGCGATGGCGGTCACCAAGGTGAAGCGGATATATGGCTCCACGTCTGGCCGACTTAAAGTGGCCAGAAACTCGCCCAGGATATCGGCGTTTCGGTGGGCCACGCCTTTTTTTCCAAACTCAGCGTGATCCATATTGCTAGTCACCGCGGTGTTGTACTCGTCAATGAGGACCGCGACTTTAGAGTTAGATTTTTGGCTAAAGGTTTTAATGAGGTTAAGCAAAAACTCGCTAGCCGTTTTCCCCTGAACTTTAACTCCAGCTCTTTCCGCGATACGGGTGAAGCTAGAAACCAGGTGGTCGTTGAAGTCCTTGAGGTCGTCAAAGCAACTCGACAGGTCGAACAGGATCGTGGGAAGCGCTGGAAAAGAGTAATCGGAGCGCTCAATCCACAGACCCTGGAAACGTTGACGGTTACCAGTGAATAGCTCTTTGAACACGCTCAGTAATTGAGTTCGACCGAAACGGCGAGGGCGGCACAAAAAGAAGCCCTGATCAGAACTTTGCGTCAGATCGTAAATATAGCTGGTCTTATCCGCGTATAAATAGTTGTCATCGATCATTTCCGAAAAACGCTGACGGAATACAGGCAAACGTTTTAGTGACATAAATTAGCTCTATTGAAGTTTATTTATTATATAAAATCATAATAAAGTAAGTGTTTAAAGATATATTAAGATAAAAAAGAATTTTAAACGATAAATAATAAAATAATAATATATTAGATTTTAATCGGAGAATTTAACATGTTTTTTAGGTCACGAATGTTGACGAGAGAATTTTTGGAAATCCAGGTCTCGTCCTTCCCTTTGGGGCAGGGACTGAAAACCGTTTTGACTAATGGGCCGTTAGGGGAATAAGCCAGCCCCAGGCCAATGACGTTATCAGGATCGAGCCCTTCTGGGCGGAGATCGCCGCGGTCAAAAATGGCTTGTAAAGCTTTTTCGGCGGCCATGGTCAATTCCCGGTCAGTTTGCGCCTGGTCAAGCGGGCGCTTAGACGCGGCGACTTTCAAGATGGTGTCGGCCGCTAAATCTCCCAGTTCCAATCTAGCTATCTTAGATAATAAATTATATATTTCATCTATTTTTAGAAATTGAAAAGCGGATTTAAGTGATAAAGTATTGATATACTCATTTGAATAAGGTAAGAAAAATGAATTAAAAAAGTTGTACTCTATTGGATCAACTAAATTGGCTAATTTATATTCAATAGCCATATTTAATATGTCTTTTAATTTGTTGGAGTCAATTTTGTTGATTGAAGCCTTGACCAGAGCTTGGTCGGCCTCGGTCACCGCTAGTTTTTTCGCGTCTTGAAGAAACTTCAACTCCATGACCACGCGGCCTAGATCCTGGTGGTCAACCAAGAGAGTCGGTCGTTCGTAAAGCTCAGCGCTCGGGAAATTGACTTTGAATCCTAAGGCTTTTAGAGTGGCCCAGACTAGACCAATGAAGGTTTTCTCGTCCTCAACTTCTTGGCCCCAGGAGAGAACCGTGAACATTTCGCTCAATAAATCCTCAGTCATTTTGGCGGCGCGCCCTTTAAAACACCACCGCAGCTGTTCAGCGTTTTTTTTAAGATTGTCTTTGAAGTTAGGGCCTAAAATATAACTGACGCAATGTTTGAAATAGTTGGAAGTAATCTCACGATTGGGGAACCGGAAAGAATAGAGCTCATTTGCTTGGGCGTTATGATGGTCGGGATCCGTTGTCCCCGAACTAGGCCCCTTATCGATGGTTAACTGACCAGAATAGAAAATGACCGAGACGGCCTCAGATAAGGTAATATCCGATTGGGTTAGGGTCTCTTTTGGATAAGAGCGCCGCGTCGGTAGGAGAAAATCCAGGGGTTTTCGCTGAATAAAGGGTGGCGTGTAGCCATAGACGCCCAGGTTGTTCCATTGAGCGCCGAAAGACTCGGAATAAAAAAAATGGACCACGGAAAATGGATGGAAGACCGTGACCTTCCCGTCAAAACTATAGCCACCATACCAATCAATGATTAGTTGTTTTAAATCCTCTATGGTGGAGGTGGGTTCCATTAGACGCTTGTTTTTTAACGCGGCGAGAGTCCCTTCCAGTCGATCCGTAAAAAGAGAGTCAAATTCCTCCATGGTAAAACCGCAGATCCTCGAGTAACGCGGATCAAGGGAGATGTCGGTTAGGTGGTTGGCCGCCAAGTCTTTAGGGCTTAGACCGAATCTGGCGATGGCGGTCACCAAGGTGAAGCGGATATAAGGCTCCACGTCTGGCCGACTTAAAGTGGCCAGAAACTCGCCCAGGATATCGGCGTTTCGGTGGGCGACGCCTTTTTTCGCGAACTCAGCGTGATCCATATTTCTAGTCACCGCGGTGTTATACTCGTCAATGAGGACCGCGACTTTAGAGTTAGATTTTTGGCTAAGGGCCTTAATGAGGTTAATCAAAAACTCGCTAGCCGTTTTCCCCTGAACTTTAACCCCGGCTTTTTCCGCGATACAAGTGAGGCTATAAATCAGGTGGCGGTTGAAGTGTTCAAGGTCCTCAAAGCAATCCGACAGGTCGAACAGGATCGGGGGATGCGCCGGAAAAGAGTAATCGGATTGATCGATCCACAGACCCTGGAAACGTTGACGGGCGCCAGTGAATAGCTCTTTAAACGCGGTCAGTAATTGAGTTCTACCGAAACGGCGAGGGCGGCACAAAAAGAAGCCCTTATCAGATCTTTGCGTAAGATCGTAAAGGTAGCTGGTCTTATCCGCGTATAAAAAGTTGTCATCGATCATTTCCGAAAAACGCTGACGGAATATAGGCAAATGTTTTAATGACATAAATTAGCTCTATTAATAATATCTTAGTTGTTAAACGGCTGTAAGATGGTATTAGTTTAGCCGATCTCTCGTAGCCTACGATAAAGCTGTCTAGAAAATTGTTTCTTAGCTTGGCCCCCAAAAGTTTAGGACCCTAACTTGAGGCGTCTAAATGTTGTCTTAAAAAAATAAGTTGTTTTTCTCGCAACGGGCTTAATTATATTTTATACATTTAGCCAACCCATATGTCAAGGGATTTTTTGGGCGACGCGATATAAATTATTAAGCCAAAGTTGTATTCCATAGCCACCTTAACCAAGTTAATATAAATATTATTGTCGCGATTTTCGACTCTAAAGTTAAGCGGAGGCGAACCAAAATTTTTTTTTTGGGCCCCCCCATTGTCCGGTCTGATGTCCGGTCTGATGTCCGGTCTGTTCGCGAACCAAAAACCTTAAGGCCAGGTGGAAAAATCCTAAGATCGGGTCGCTTAGCGATCTAGTTGGATAAACTTAGTGATATCTGATTGGTCGGGTTATTGGCCGCCAAAATCCTGCCCTAACGGCGCGGCTTGGACTGGCTGTCTGACCTCTAGTTAGGAACGCCTTAGCCTAAGCCACTTTCATCCAGGACTATTGGCTTTGGCTTAGTCCAATTTGGTTAGGGTGGCGCTTTAGACGTTAGATTAGATAGTCGAGCCAACTGAGGGTTCCATGGCCTAAAAGCGGCCCTGGGATTCGGCCACGCTTGTTTGGCCGATGTCTGGCCGAAGTCGTCTGGCCGAAATACGGCTCCAGATTTTTTTAAAACTTGGGCTATCTTTACGGACAAAAATTGTGGTTGTATTTAAATTTTTGGATTAGATTTTAGGCAGGTTAATTTAGATAATATGATAGATTAGGTAGGCGATTAATAAAAACGTTTATCATGTTTTTTTAAAAAACATATTGTATTAAACGTTTATTTTATCAATTATTCAAAAATATTGATATTTAATTAAAATAAAATCTTAATAAGCTAATACTCTTATGTAAGCGTTCACAAGGTCTATGTTATAGGTGGCGGCGTACGTTAGAGTCGCGCGGCGAATGTTTCCTCTTTCAACCACTAGCCTCGCCTATAGGCCTAGCTCAGCCGCCAGTGGATAACTAGTCCACGGTCGCCTATGGACCCGCCAAGGGGGCCTTAGGCTGAAAAGCGCCAAAAAGGCCCGAAACCTTAAGCTTAAAGACCGTTTTTCGCGCCCTAGGGCCGCAGGTTTGGTCCATTTACGCCTTCTATTTTGGTTCCATAACCTCAAACTTGGCTAAAACGAAAGTCCGTCTGGCCATGACCAGGGCGACCAGGGTGATTGGTTGACCTTGTCCCCTATACTTATCAACGTACTTCTCTTTAATCTGGATTAAAGCCGCCTCGGCTAAAGGGGTCATTGACTTCCTTAGCTTGGCTCTATCCTGGTCGTC
>JAISRZ010000085.1 GCA_031273455.1 Deltaproteobacteria bacterium
TCCCCGGGGAAACTTTTATCTCTTCAGCTCGGGTCACTTTAGGAGTTTCCCCGGGGAAACTTTTATCTCTTCAGCTCGGATCACTTTAGAAGTTTCCCCGGGGAAACTTTTATCTGTACCGCTCGGGTCTCTTTAGGAGTTTCCCTGGGGAAACTTTTATCTGTTCCGCTTTAGGTCTCTTTAGGAGTTTCCCCGGGGAAACTTTTTGTGTCCCCATTTAGTTTATCGCGTGCCCTTTAGATTAGGCCAAGGGCGTTTGATAACCGTGACGCCGATTCTAGGGCCGAAAAACCATTAATAAATAATGTTAATTTTATAAAAATAAGATAAATAAATTACCTTTGTCTAACATAGCCTTCTTTAGTAATTTCCATCATCTTGAAAGAGGGATTATGTATTTTTTGTCCAGTTTTTCGATCCACAACGGTGACCCGGTCAGTGTTATGAAAACTGGCCATCCCACCTGGGCGGATAGTTTTGGTGTATGCGGAGCGGCTATTATCACGATACTCATCAAAAATTCTAGCCTCATTTGAGAAATTATGCATTTCCCAAGCCTTTAACGGACTAGAAGATAGTATAAGAGCTATTATAGCTGTTGTTAATAAGATAAAAAACATCTTTACAGGTATTTCAACCTCTTTTAGCATGTTAATAGCTCTTCCGTATTCCATGTGTTGAAATGAAATAATAAATCATTGTAATTAATGAAATTATCTCGTTATGTTGTTATTCATTTTTTGGCGGCAAATCTTTGCAACAAAATTCTCGCAAACGCGCGGTGGCTTCAGGGTGCCATTGGTCCGCGGCTTTAAGCCACCATTCCTTGGCTTTGGTAAGGTCCTGGGGCCCGACTTGCCCAGAATAATACGCTTCCCCTATAAGGAATTGAGAGGCGCTATCTTCCATTTCCGCGGCTTTAAGCCACCATTCCAAGGCTTTTTCCATCATCTGAGGCACGCCATCGCCAGTGGCGTACGCTTCCCCTAAACGGCGCATGGCGTCGCAATTCCCCATGTTCGCGAGTTTAAGCCAATAACTGGCGGCTTTACTCTTATCCTTCTTGAGACCATCGCCAGAATAATACATCTCACCAAGACATTCATAGGCCTTGGGGTCATTATGCTCCGCGACTTTGAGCCACCACGCCGCGGACTCGGCCTTATCCACCGGGACGTCATCGCCGTAATAATACGCTGTGGCCAGTCGGCGTTGGGCGACACAATCCCCTAGTTCCGCGGCCCTATGCCAGCAATCTAGGGCTTTATCGCGATCTTCGGGAACGCCTTCGCCTCTATAATACGCCTCCGCCAGACAGTGAAGGGCGTTATAATCCCCTCGCTCCGCGGCTATAAGCCACCACTCCACGGCTTTGGCGTAATCCTGAGGCGTCCCTTCGCCGAACTGATACGCGTCCGCCAGTTTGGTGATGGCTTCAATATGCCCTTGCTCCGCGGCCATTCCCCACCACTCCACGGCTTCAGCTAAATCCCTGGGGCAGCCTAAGCCTTGAGCGTACACTTCGCCAAGAAGAAACTGGCCGTGGGGATCGCCTAGTTCCGCGGCGATTAGACATTGTTCCGCGGCTTTCCGGAACCATTTCACGGACTTATCTATGTCTTTGGGCGCGCCTTCCCCGTAATAATACATTTCCCCCAGACGGAACTGGGCGTCCGCGTTGTCCGCTTCCGCGGCTTTTAGCCACCAATCTATAGCCTTGGCTGAATCCTTACGGACGCCTTGGCCGATGTAGTGCGCATCCCCTAGCCGGAATTGAGCGACCGGATCCCCTCGGTCCGCGGCTTTCAGCCACCACTCCACGGCTTTGGCGTAATCTTGAGGAGCTCCTTGACCGAAATAATAGGCCTCGCCAATCCGGAACATGGCGTCAGCGTTGCCTAAATCCGCGGAGAAATGCCACCAGCTCACGCCCCTAGTCCAATCCTGAGGCGCGCCATCGCCAGTGAAAATCGCTAGCCCAAGATAGAAAGCCGCGACATGATGGCCCATTTTCGCGGCTTCCCGCCACCAATCCACGGCCTTAGTCAAATCTAGGGGCCTTCCTTGACCGTTGGAGTGCATTAACCCCAGAACGCATTTAGCGGAGGCGTCCCCAAGTTCCGCGGCTTTAAGCCACCATTCCGCGGCTTTCTCCACATCTTTTGGAACTCCATCGCCCTCTTGATACATGTTCGCGAGACTGTGAATGGCCAGAATTTTCCCTTTTTCCGCGGCTTTAAGCCACAATTCTATAGCTTTGGCCATATCGTGGGGCACCCCGCGGCCTCCAGCGTGCGCTTCCCCCAGAAGGAACTGAGCGTGGGGGTCACCATCCTCCGCGGCTTTAACGCACTGATCCACGCCATCTAGCCAATATCTTATGGCCATTTGTAAATCTTGAGCCACGCCTTCGCCGCGATGATACGCGTCGCCTAGGCGAAACTGGGCGTCCGGGTTACCCTCTTTCGCGGCTTTTTTCCAGTATTCTATAGCCTTAGCTAAGTCCTTAGGCGCGCCATCGCCTAAATAACGCGCTTCGCCCAGGCGGAAGAGGGCGGAGTCGTGATCCTTTTCCGCGGCTTTCAGCCACCACTCAACAGCCTTGGCTGAATCTGGGGACATGCCATTACCTAAATAATACATTTCCCCTATCCAGAATGTAGCCTCAATACTTCCAATTTCCGCGGCGTAACGCCAAGAGTCCAAGGCCTGGCGAAAAATCTGGGGCGCGCCTTGGCCGGAGTAATAGGCTAGCCCAAGATAGAAAGCGGCGGTTGGGTCCCCATTTTTCGCGGGTTCCCGCCAACACTTAACCGCCTTAGCTGGATCTAGAGGAACTCCTTCACCCTTGAAGTATCTTAGGGCCAAGGCGCTTTGGGAGGTCAGATCCCCTAACTCCGCGGCTTTACGCCAACATTCCGCGGCTTTAACCCAATCAATAGGCGCGCCTTCACCGTTATAATAAGCGTTCCCAAGACGGCGTAGGGCCAGAGAGCGCCCTGATTCCCCGGCTTTACTCCACCATTCAACGGCTATCCGCAAATCAAAGGGGACCCCATCGCCGTTAAGATAGAGTTCTCCCATTGTGCATTGGGCATCCGCGTCGCCATTTTTCGCGAGCTCATTCCACCAATACGCGCCCTTTTCTTTATCCTGGGGCACGTCGCGAACGCCTTTAGAATACGCTTCCGCCAACCAGCGTTGAGCCTTGACGTCGCCTTTTTTCGCTAGTTCTATAATAATGGAAAGATCCATATCTAAAATACTTTTGTGGTTACTTATAGAAGTAAAGTTATCTGATTTTGTCAGGTTGTTAATATCTGATTAAACTTATGTCCAATCAAGGTAATTTTATAAATAAAATTAATATAAATTATCTGGAAAAATCCAGGCGATTCGTTATTATCTTAAATCCTTGACTTAAAAGCTAGCCTTTTTTTTGGCCCCTTGACGGGCTGGCCGTTAGCTACGTTTTTTGAGACATATCACTATTAAAACGTATTGTAATATTAAATAAAAACATGTAAATTATTTTAATTAATAAAAATAATCGCGCAAATTCTAATTTTAAATCGCGTGAGGGCAATCTTTCGAGCGCGCGTTCGCTCTAGTTGGGCCTTTCCTCCACCTGGCGCGGCGACGCTATTGACGGTTTCCAACTAAATCCCAAAAGGCCTGATGACGGGCGATGAGGTTTATGGTCGCGCTGGGGCTCCTTTAAGCCTTAAAGCCGCCTTTATAGCGGTTTAGGCGCGAATCTCGAGCCTCGCCAGCCACTAGCGGGGCCGATTAGGGGCGACGCCCTATTGAGTTAGAACAAGATTGTCTTAGCCACCCCGGCCAAATTAAGGCCATTGAGCCACTGGCGGCTTATAAGGACCAAAAAGAGCGTCTTCCAGGGAAAGCGATATGAGGGAAATTTTCTAAAGTGGCTCCAGAATCCCTGTTCTAGCCACCATTATCGCGAGCGGAAAACCATCTCTTTCTCTAAAAGCCAAAACGCGCCACCTGGAGTTCTTTTGAGGCGACTAAATGGACGGTCAGACTCTAGACCAGCCTACCAAAAGACCAGTCAACCAAAAGACCCTCAACCAAAAGATCATCCAGACTGGCCATAGTTGAGTTTAGGCCGTTTAAACGCCTAAAAACCTGGTTGGGGGCTTCATTTGGGTGGAAGGGTAATCCACAGCTTAATTTCCCTTTATCGCTCGAAAGAGCCCCTAAAACGCGATTAAAAACCCTATTTTTTTAACGCCTCTTATCCGCCAGGCCTTAGTCTGGCCAGTCTTAGGCTGACCAGTGGGCGCGGCTATAATCTTTCCAGATTGCCTATAAAGCGCATTAATATTTTAAAATAAATAGTATATTGTGTATTTATATGTTTAAAAATACAAATAAATAAATTAGAGCGAAAATATCTATAATTAGTGTATAAAAAATTAAGATATAAAATTTTAATCGTTATCTGAGTCGTCTGAGTTATCTGGGGGCGGCCAGAAAATATAAACGGCGCCCTTATATGAGCAGACCGTACGCGGTAAATTGTCTAAGAGCTCTTGAGCCTCAGCTCTCCCTTGGCTCGCGGCTAGCTTTAACCATTTGGCCGCCTCGGGCGCGTTTAAAGGGACGTCTTGGTTGGAGGAATATATAAGCCCCAAATTTTCCTGGGCGCTAATATTGCCCGCGCTCGCGGCGGTCTTGAGCAACTCTAGTACCTTGTAACATGACTTATGAAGGAAAATCGTGTATCATGTTGAGCAACGGATCTGGAGGCCGTTTCTATGGGTACACGGTACATAATCACGTTGACTCCCGAAGAAAGGGTTGAGTTAACAAATTTGACTAAAACTCGAAAGAGTGACAGTCGGACTGCTCTTTTCGCCAGAGCTCTTTTACTCAGCGAAAGACCGCCTGAAGGGCTTGGCTGGCCGAGTAAAGATGTTTGCGAAGCTCTTGGCTTTGGCGAAAGCACTCTGGAAAGGCTTAAAAAGCGCTTTCTCGAATGCGGCATGGAACGAGCTATTGAGCGTAAACCGCTTGAAACGCCCCAGAAAGACATAAAACTTGATGGAGCCTTTGAGGCCAGGCTCATCGCTCTAGCGTGTTCTCCCGCTCCAGAGGGGAGAGCTCGTTGGACTGTTCGTCTTTTAGCCGAGAAGGCTGTTGAACTGGAGTATGTTGACGCTGTATCCGCCATGTCAGTGCAGAGGATACTAAAAAAAACGAATTTAGACCTCACCAAAGGAAGTACTGGAAAATCCCGCCAGAAGGTAACGCCGCGTTTGTAGCGGCTATGGAGGACGTTCTTGAGGTCTATCATCGGCCATACAATAAACTTTTTCCCGTTATTTGTATGGATGAGTCTAACAAACAGCTGGTGGCGGAGGTCAAAACCGCTATACCATGCGAGCCGGGCAAACCTCTTAGGGTTGACGATGAGTATATCCGGAACGGAGTCGCTGATATATTCATGGCTGTTGAGCCCCTAAAAGGTGTGAGGTATGTGAGTATTACCGAGACACGAAAAAGGGTGGATTGGGCGCATTTCATAAAGGAACTTTTGGATGAAAAGTACCAAAAAGCCCAGAAAGTAGTCTTGGTTATGGACAACTTAAACACACATGGCACTGCTTCGTTGTATGAAGCTTTTCCCCCAGAAGAGGCGTTACGCTTGGCTCAAAAACTGGAAATCCACTATACCCCAAAACATGGTAGCTGGCTCAACGTCGCTGAGGTGGAGTTAAGCGTTTTAGTGAGCCAGTGCTTGGACCGGCGAATTCCTGACTTAGAAACGATGACAGCCGAAGTCAATGCCTGGCAATCCCAGAGAAATAATGAGATTCACAGGATTAATTGGCATTTCACGACTTCTGAAGCCAGGATAAAATTAAGGCGTCTTTATCCTTCACTTTAAATGTTACAAGGTACTAGGCCCTTTTTTTTATCTTTCATAACGCCCTGGCCATAAAAATAGGCTACGCCTAAGCGAGTCATGGCGGGAATGTGCTTACTTTCCACGGCTAGCCGACGCCATTCAAACGCCGCGGCCAAGTCTAGCTCCACGCCTAATCCTTGCTCATACATTTCACCTAAGTAGTTTTGGGCGTTCGGCTCCCCCTTTTCCGCGGCTTTATGAAACCACTCCTTCGCTAGGGCCAAATCCCGCGGCGCCCCATCGCCATAATAATACGCGCAGCCCATTAGACACTGGCCTTGAGGGTCCCCCCGCTCCGCGGCTTTTAGGAACAATTCGGTGGCCTTGACGGAATCCTTTGGTAAACCTTCTTGTCCGCGTAAATACGCTTTCCCCAGAAGCAATTGAGCTTTTACGTTTCCGTCTTCCGCTAATTGAACCGCTGATTGAATAGCTTTAGAAAACTCGGGCGATACATTTTGATTATCTGAATTTTGACTGGCTTTAGCTAAGCGCCTCCCAGTGAACAATAAAAAGCCGGTTAAAGTGAAAATAAATAAAATTAACATAATGGACCCTATGAATAAAATATAAGCGCAAATTAATAATACTATTTATTAAAATAGAAAATCTATTGGTCTAAAAACTGGTTAAAATCAGTTTTTAGACCTAAAGAATATAAGTGAAGGGAAGGGAAATGATCGCTCGCTCTCTTGAGGAAAATATTATAATAACTCTGGTCATTAACAGATGAACAAGGCTAATTACTGTGGTTGAGATAAATTATTTATTAAATATGAATATATATATATAAATTTAATCTTATTACTTATGTTAAATTGCCATTAAATATGATTACTTATGCCGCGAGGGAATTTCACCCAATATCTTTTTGGCTAAGGGGTGCCCTTTGCTCGCGGCTTTCTTTAGCCACTCCTTCGCCAAGGTCAGATCCTTGGGGACCAATTGGCCTTCTAAATACGCGACGCCCAAAAGAGTCTCAGCGTTATCGCTCCCTTGCTCCGCGGCTTGACGGTAAAGCGCGACGCCTTTAGCCGATTCCGCCTTAAGCTCTTCGCATTCAAGATAAACGATGCCCAAAGCGACCATGGCGTTAGCGCTCCCTTGGTCCACGGCTTTTTGCAGAAACTCCAGACACTTATCCACATCCCGCTTAACGCCAACGCCCAGATAATACGCTTGACCAAGCCTGGTTTGAGCTGTAACGTTTCCTTTTTCCGCGGCTTTGAGCCACCATTTTGCGGCCAAGACCTTATTTATAGGAACGCCCTGACCGTGGTGATACGCTTCGCCTAAGCAAAGCTGGGCGGTAACCAGCCCTTTTTCCGCGGCTTTCCGGAACAATCGCGCCGATTTGCCGAAATCCTTCGGCGCGCCTATACCAGTGAAATACGCGTAGCCCAGAAGAAATTGGCCGATATGGTTCCCCTCGTCCGCGGCTTTTTTGAACCACGCCACCGCTTTGGCCAAACTCTCGGGCTGTCTGTCATAAAAAACCATGCCAAGACTAAGTTGCCCCGCGGTATCCCCCTTTTTCGCGGCTTTAAGCCACCATTCCACCGCTTTCACGGGATCCTTTTCCACGCCTTTACCAAAATAATACGCCTGGCCAAGTTGTCTTTGGGCTATCGCGTCTCCGTTTTCCGCGGATTGCGTTATATTGGAAATATTATCAGCTAATATATCTAGGTGATCCGTATTAGACCTAAAGAAATCTGATGGGCTTATTAAATCTTCAGCGAATGATCGGCCAGCCAATAACAATGAAATAATCAAAACTAAAGCGAATAAAATATACATAATCATTTTTCAACCGTAAAGACGTGGTTAAAACGTAAAAAAATTTAAATAATCAACAATCAAAAGGGATCCGTTTCGGCTTAAACCCTGGCCAAAAGGTTAGTCGTTAAAGAACGATTGCGGCCTTCGGCTAAAAGCGCCAAAGGCGACAATTCCCCAAGTTAAAGGCTCCTATAGTCACGCCACAACGTAAATCTTAACAACGCGAATCCTAGTCGCGAGTGGGCTCTGGCTAAGAGATTTAGGCTTTTCACAAATTTTAAAAACTCCAAGACTACAAAAAAGACTCAAAAACAACTTATAATAGGATCGTCTTGCCCTAAAAGTCAATAGAGAAATTGGTTAAGATCTCCCTTTTTAGCCAGTATTATTAAAAATATATGATCTTAAAATTTTAAGCAATATATCGTCTTAAGAAGTTAATATAATTTATTTTTTAAGTTAGCGAAAGACTGAAAAGTAATTAAATTTGTATTTTAAGTATAATTATCATTTATTGCTGGTCATTAAGCCAAATAAAACTTACTAATGAGCGCGTTAAGGCCAGCGTTCCTAGGATTTACGTCATTCCATTCCCCGATCCTGGCGGTCCCGGGTTGCGGTCCCGGGTTTAACCATCTAAGTCTGTCGAGTCAGGGTGAAATTCGCCTCTGAATCCCGCCATAAGGCTCTAGTGGCCTTGGTCCCAGAAGATTAGCTCTTAGCTAATCTTGCAAAAATACCAGGCTAACTCGTCCTGGTAGAATAATAATAAGACCTAATACTTGAAAGTCAATAGGGAAATTAAAATTTAGATCTCCCTTATTTGTCAGTATTATCAAGACGAGACGTCAATTAAATTTTGGGAAATGTATCGTTCTAAGTAACAGATATAAAATATTTGTTGAGCTAGTTATGTAGCTATAAAACAATGATTTTACGCTATTATAATGATTATTATTTGATATTTGCTCTTGTATTCTAATAGCGTTTGGTCAAGGAGACTGTGGTCAAGGAGACATTGATGGGAGAACGCGCTATTAATCCGCGGCTTTACATAACCATCTGGAGGCTAGGCCTAGATCCAGCCTAGATTGATCCTGGCTAACTCCTTGGCCGGAACAGTAGTGTGGCTATCCCCAAATGAAACTGGGCTTTAAAGTCCCCCATAGTCCGGCCTCAGCCACCATTTGGCCGCCTTGGCTTCGTGAGTAAACGCCAACTTAAGCGCGTGGCGAGAGCGTTCCCATTGTGGATCCGCGGCTTTTAAGCCATATTAGAGTCTGGCCCACCAAACCCTTCAGCGCCTCGACCGAGAAAATACGAGGGAGCCAAGACCATGTGGACCTCAGAGCGACCATTTACCGCGACCTTTCGGGGACCTCGCTAAGGCGTTATCCCTATCCCTTGGAACCCTTTGACCTAGTAAATAGCGGTGGCGATCAACTGAAATCGCCCCTCCGCGTCTCCATTTACAGCTAATTTAATAATATTAGAAATATCAGTGATTAAAAGATTTGATTTGTTTTTATGAGGAGTTTAATATATGGTTTTAAATAGCTAATCGCTTGCTAAGGATAGTTAAGTCAATAACAATAAATTAAGAAAATATAAAATAGATGTTTAATGTATAAATAATCTTTTATTTATTTAAAGTATTATAGTGAAAATACATGTGATTTATAAATGCCCTAAACTGAGCTAATAAGACAATAGTCTACCAAAAGGTCAGTTTAATTTATTTTTCGCGTATAATATATCCAAAACCTCTTGAGATTCAGCGTGACCTAGTTCCGCGGCTTTCTTTAGATAAAGCGCGGCTTTATCCAGATTCTTCCGAACGCCTTGGCCCGTAAAGTACGCTTTGGCCAAAAATTTTAGGGCGGTGACGTTCTGATGCTCCGCGGCTCGACGGTACCATTTGAGGCCCTTAGCCAAGTTCTTAGGGACTCCATCGCCCACGGAATAGGTAAGCCCTAAACGCAATTGAGCGACCTGGTTTTCTTGATTCGCGGCTTTAATCCACCAGGTCACCGCCAGGGCTTTATCCTCTATCACGCCTTGGCCATTAAAGTACGCGTCCCCCAAAGCGGACTGGGCCTCATCGTCCCCCATTTCCGCGGCCAGGTGGCACAATTCTAGGGATTTAGCCTCATCTTTGGGCACCCCTTGTCCATGAAAATACAGGTGGCTAAGGAAAAACAGAGCCTTAACGCTACCCGCGTCCGCGGCTTTCTGGAAGGCCTCCGCGGCTTTGGTTAGATTCTTATGGACACCGCAACCAATATAATACGCTAGCCCAACCCGCTCCTGGGCCTTAATTTCCCCCTTTTCGCCAGCTTTACGCCACCATCTAACCGCCTTAGCCGGGTTCGTTGGTAGCCCTCGGCCAAGAAAATACGCGTTGCCCACAAAGTACATGGCGTCAGGATCCCCTTGTTTCGCGGCTCTAAGCCACCAGGACATCCCCTTGGCCTCACTCTCTGGAGCGTCTATACCGAAATAGTAGGCCTCACCCAGCCATATTTGTGAGTCGAGGTCCCCGCGAAGGGCTAAAAGTTTCTTTCGGTCTATTTCTCTCGGCATTGTGTCATGTTTATACTTAAAAGTCTAGTGTTTTATTTTTGGCCGCTCGAAGTTAGCTCAAGTTAGTTTTGTCAATTAGAATAAAATAAGTAAAATTTAATTTAACAACTCATATTTAATTGATAATTTTGCTAAAAACCTAGTTTACAATAAAATCAGGTAAAACACAAGATAGAAGGTCAATTTGGCCTTACTTAAAACCATAAGGGGCTCGACCTAGCCGAGCGACACCCTTAATCAGAATTTTTAAGAGGCTAGGTCTTTTTAAAAATTATTAAGATTTTTGATATCTAAAATAAATCGTTGATTACATTAAGTTGTATAAATAAATTAATAAGTGTTTTTTAGATTTATAAAATTATTATTTAATGCTTTTGGTTTATGTTACGTTAAAAGTTTAAAAAAGCGTCTTGATCCACCGCGCCTTTCGCTCCGGGGCTATCTTGAGAAATACGCTGGATCTTGTCCATATTCTAGCGGACAACGCCTCTGGCCAAGACCTGTTTCCCCTTAAAAGCCGCTGATGAGCTAGCCTTGGGGCGATGACGTTTGGTAACCATTTTACGCCTTTTAATCAATCCGTCCATAAAACGCCAACGCCGGAATAATCATCCTCAAAGATTATCTTTAGCCTCAGCGTCTTAGCTTACGGCGGCTTTTAGAGTATCGCGTATCTTTGGAGACAAGAATGGTTTTCAAGGCCAGAAGAAAAAAACAAGGGCAAGGGAACTGAGGAAAGTTTAGTGGCCCATTTTGGCCAGCGTTTTTCCGGCCAAAGTGAGCCACCTTGAAACGCGGCCCACAAATTTCTTTGGTCTGTGAGCCGCTTAATTCTTGAGTTCCGCGAAGGAGATTTTTACTTATTCCGCTCCGCGATCTTCTTTAAGAGCTCTTGAGCGTCAGTGTCTCCTAGGTCAGCGGCTTTTTTTAACCACTCCAGAGCCTTAGCCTGATCTTTAGGTAGACCCTCGCCTTCTAAATACAGTCGGCCTAAGCGATACTGGGCTTTAGCGTTGTCTCGCTCAGCGGCTTTGCGCCACCATTCGATCGCCTTAGCGATATTCTTAGGGACTCCTTCGCCGGAATAATAGGCCTCGCCCAGATGTTGTTGGGCGAAGGTTTGCCCTTGATCCGCGGCTTTAGTCCACCATTCAATAGCTTTAGAATCGCTTTGCGGGACGCCATCGCCGTTAGAATACGCGAGCCCTAACAGACTCTGAGAGTCGGCGTGCCCTTGATCGGCGGCTTTGAGCCACCACCCTGTAGCCGTGGACATATTCTCAGGTACGCCTTCACCCATAAAATAGGCGACGCCCAAATAGTATTGAGCTGGAGGGTATCCTTGCTCCGCGGACTTCTCAAACAAGCTCACGGCCTTAGCTAGATCCTTAGGCACGCCGCGGCCCTTAGAATAGGCTTGCCCAAGACTGCACTGGGCGTATTTGTTACCTTGGTCCGCGGCTTTGGCCCACCATTCCGCCGCCTTGGCGAGATCCTTAGGCACGCTATTTCCGGCGGAATACGCGTCGCCTAAGGCATCCTGAGAATTGGCGTGCCCTTGGTTAGCGGCTTTTGTCCACCAGGCCAATCCTTTGGCTTTATCCATCGGAAAGCCGTTCTCGCCGAAATAATAAGTGGAACCCAAATAATACTGACTTTTAAGGTTCCCTCGCTCCGCGGCTTTGTTCCACCATTCCACGGCCTTGTTAATGTCCTTGGGAACCCCTAGGCCCTCAAAATAGGCTAACCCAAGACTCGCCTGAGAGAAGGCGTTACCTTGATCCGCGGCTTTGAGCCACCATTCCGTGGCCTTGTTCAGATCCTTTGGCGCGCCTTTTCCGGTGAAATACGCGTCGCCTAAGGCGTCCTGAGCTCTATGGTCTCCTTGGTCAGCGGCTTTCTGGAACCATTCCACGCCCTTGACTTTATCCATCGGTAGGTCTTCGCCGAAATAATACGCCACCCCTAGGCGGCGTTGGGCCTGGGCGTCTCCTTGTTCCGCGGCTTTAAGCCACCATTCCAGGGCTTTGGCCAAATCCTTGGCCACCCCTTGTCCTTCATAATACGCCACCCCTAGGCTTCTTTGGGCCTGGGCGTCTCCTTGTTCCGCGGCTTTTTGGAGCCATTCCACGCCCTTAGCGAAATCCTGGGGAACCCTATCGCCTTCAAAATAGGCTTCCCCGAGGTTGGCTTGGGCCTGCGCGTTTCCTTGTAGCGCGGATTTGGTCCACCACTCAATAGCCTTAGACATATTCTCAGGAACGCCAAAGCCATTAGAATAGGCGCTCCCCAAAAGGCACTGAGCGCTAGAGTGTCCTTGATCGGCGGCTTTGAGCCACCACCCTGTGCCCGTGGACATGTTTTCGGGTTTGCCTTCGCCAAAAAAATAGGCGGCGCCCAAATAGTATTGAGCGCTAGCGTATCCTCGCTCAGCGGATTTCTCAAACAAGCTCGCGGCTTTGTTCAGATCCTTGTGCGCGCCGAGGCCTTTAGAATAGGCTTGCCCCAGACTGCACTGGGCGAAATAGTTGCCTTGATCCGCGGCTTTGGTCCACCATTCGACGGCCTTAGCCAGATCCTGAGGAACGATTTTTCCGATGGAATACGCGTCGCCTAAAGCGTCCTGAGCTTTGTCGTCCCCTTGGATCGCGGCTTTAGTCCACCATTCCAGGGCCTTTTTCGAATCCTTGGCGAACCCTTGGCCGTCAAAATAGGCCCACCCTAGGAGGCGTTGGGCCATGGCGTCTCCTTGGTCGGCGGCTTTTTGGAGCCATTCCACGCCCTTGGCTAAATCTTGGGGAACCCCATCGCCCTCAAAATAGACCGCCCCGAGGATAGCTTGAGCGTCCCTGTTGCCTTGTTTCGCGGCTTTAAGCCACCATTCAATGGCTTTAGCTTTATCTAACGGAACCCCATCGCCGGAAAAATATAAGAACCCCAAATGGTATTGGCTCTCGGCGTCCCCACTTTCCGCGGCTTTCACAATACTGGCGGCTTCAGCGTTGGCGTTGTCGTTGTTGGTTTTAGCGTCATTGGCTTTACCTTTGTAGGTTAGGGAGTCGAGGGCGAAACCCCGCCCCACCAATAGCGCTGAGATAATTAAAACTAGAACGAATAGTTTTTTCATAAAAAATAGATCCTAAAAAACAAGTTTATAGTGAAAATACGCTAAAATAAATTTGATAAACTGATTACGCTAAATACTTATGAAAAAATATCAATAAAGTCGTTCTATATTTTATTTAGCTGACGTGAGGATTTCTTCTAAGAGCTTCTTAGCGTCAGGGTCACCTTGGTCGGCGGCTTTTTTTAACCACTCCAAGGCCTTAGCCAGATCTTTAGGTAAACCTTCGCCTACTAAATACAATTCGCCTAGATGAAACTGGGCTTCAGCGTGGTTTCGCTCGGCGGCTTCGCGCCACCATTCGATCGCCTTAGCCAGATCTTTTTTTAGGCCACCATAGCCTAGATAATACGCTAATCCTATTTTATTTTGGGCTTCAGGTTTTCCTCGTTCGGCGGCTTTGAGCCACCATACCAAAAATAAACATATACATATTCATTAAAAGTTAGCTACCCGCGTATAGCGTTTCTCAAGTTAGGAATGTCTATATCTATTTAGGTTATTTACCTTGGAAAATGGAAAGTAACCTTCTAGTAACAAGGACTTGTCCCCATGGAAACAGTCATAACTTTCGATTTTGAAACTTACTACGACACGGACTATAGCTTATCCAAGATGTCCGTTGAGGAATATTGCAAAGACCCACGCTTTGAGATCCTTATGGTCGGGACTAGGGTTGACGGGGAACCAGTAAAAGTTTTCGCGGACGCGGCCACGAGTTTAAGGGACATTCACAAACAATACCCAAAGGCTATCTGGCTAGCTCACAACTGTCACTTCGATGGCTACATCTTGGAACAGGTCCTAAACATTCACCCTTGGAAAATGTCCTGCACCCTGTTGTTAAGTGGCTACACAGGCTGGGCGCAGAAATATGGACGCTCATTAGCGGCCTTAGCGCCCTTGGTTAGCCAGGCCAAAGGTGACTACTTACTACAGACCAAGGGCTTAAGGTTTAATGACTTCACCTCTGATGAGATAAAACAATTCGCGCGCTACTGTGAGCGTGATGTTGATATAACGTATCGATTGTTCTTTTCTATTATCCCTTTTATCTCTGAAGACATTAGAGATTTTGTTGACATGACTATACGTATGTATACCATGCCAATATTAGAACTAGATGTAAACCTTTTAGAGAAATATAAACAGGATAAACTTCTCGAACAGGAACAGGCCCGGTTGGAACTCCAAAGGCTTTTTAATTTTGAGTCGGTGGAGAGTTTTCTTAAAGCGCTTAGATCAACCGCTTCCTTCAGTAAGATGCTTTCTTCGCTAGGCGTGGAGATTCCTATGAAGTTTAGCGAAGCTAGGCATAAAAAGTTTGAGGTCACTAAAGGCTTAGCCAGGGCCTTAGTCGATAAGACAGAGCCCTTGACTAAGGAAGAAACCAGACAACTAGGGTCTTACTTAAAAGTCCTTAAGGACGGGACGTCTATCCCCGCGCTGGCTAAGAACGATGACGCCTTCATAGAGTTAATGAACTCAGATGATGAGTCCGTGTCTCTCTTGTGTAACCTCAGAGCCGAAAACAATTCTAACTTAGGAGCCTCCAGAGCTGACGCTCTCATGGCCATAGCCCAAAGAGGCTCCAGATTGAGCGTCCCCTTGACCGCCTGGGGGGCGCACACCGGACGCTATACCGCTGGCACCGGCTCTCATAAAAGCTCGGACCGGATCAATCTTCAGAACATGCCGAAGCGGAATAGGGACGTGAGTTTAAGAAAAGCGATCAAAGCGCCCGAGGGTTATAAGCTGATCGCTGGTGACTCGGCTCAGATTGAAGCTAGGGTCGGGGCCTGGATAGCTGGACAATATGACCTAGTCGAACTGTTCCAGCGGGGTGAAGATCCTTATGTGGACATGGCTAGTTACATCTATGGAGTTCCGGCTTCAGAGATTCAGGACAAGGCTAAGGTCCAGAAAGATCCTGAGTATGTCCAGATGAGGATGGTCGGAAAGGTCACCATGCTATCCAGTCAATACGGCATAGGCGGTAATAAGTTTTCTAGTTACCTGCTCCGAAATGGGATCAAGCTAGACCCAGATCCAGAGGAACATCTGAGCCAAGCTCGCTACATCAACAAGCTTTATAACGACAAGTACGCCTTCATTAAAGGCTTTAGATCTCAGTGCGACAATCTGTTATACAGCTTCCTAAATGGAACTAACCCTCTGACCTTTACTCAGGTCCCCTTAAAACTGCCTGAGAATTATGGGAAAGGTAGCCAAGCTTGGCTGGAGTTTCCTAGTCGTTACAAGCTTCTTTATCAAGGGCTTAAGTCTAACTATGACGATAAAACCGCCAAAGGTTATCTCAGCTACGAGTCTTGGGAGCATGGGAAGAGGGTCACTAAGAAGATTTACGGGGGCATGCTCTTTAACAATATAGTCCAAGGCTTGTCCTTTGAGCTTCTTTGGAACCAAGGCGTGAGGATCAACCGAAAATACAAAGTGGTTAGTAATGTCCATGACTCTTGGATCAGTATTGTCCCGGAGTCCCAAGTGGACGAGGCTAAAAAATACATCATGGAATGTCTACTGTGGACGCCGACTTGGGCTAAGACTATCCCCTTGGGGGCTGAAGTTATCGTTGGCGACACTTATGAGGTGGCTTAATGGACGCTTTTATGCGGGCGTATATGGACCTTAACGCTTGGGTCCGTGTGCTATTAGCGGTGGGTTGGCTGTTCGGATTCGTTAGCTTACTGACCTTCATCATCAACATACCCTTCACTAAATGGCAAGAGTGGGAAGAGCGTAAAGCTATGAAAGCCTTCACCGCCCTAAAGAAGAGGCTCAAGATATGATGACTCAATCCCCGTCTTCCCTGAAGACCTTCATTAATTGTCCGGCTTTGTATAAGGCTAGGTACATTGACAAGATTATTAAATTCACCGGCAACGCGGCCACGGAAAGAGGCGAGCTTATCCATAAGCGGATGGAGGAATTGTGCTTAGGGTCCGCGCTGTCTCCAGATTGGGGAACTAATGGGGACGGGGCTAAGCTGTATGGCCAGAACTTTATTAACGAAGTCCTGAAGATTGGTAGTCTTAGGGAAAAGGGCGTGAAGATTTATGTTGAGCGCCAGATAGCCATTAACGCCAAGGGCGAGATTGTGGACTGGTGGGACAAGAGCGCCATTCTTAGGTCCAGGATAGATCTTTTTATAGATATGGAGTACGCCGGGGCGGTCATTGACTGGAAGACTGGACGGACCCCGGGCGATCCTTTACAGCTACTCATCAACGCTATGTGTTTGTATCCGTTGAATCCTAAGACCCGTTACGACGGCTACTTTGTTTATCTGGACCAGGCTAAGGTCGATAGTTCCACTATGATTTTTGACACGGCTCCACTTAATAGCGAAAACGGCAAGGTTCTAGAACTACGCTTGTGGTTGGAGAAACTCGAAAGAGCTTACGCTGAGAATACTTTCCCGGCCACGGCTAACAACGATTGTCGCTGGTGCGATCTAAGGAGTAACTGTGACTCCAGAAGCTAAGGTTAAGAAAATGATTAGGGACCTGGCCAAAAGTTTTAGGCCGTATATTTTCGACACTCCCCAGGTCATGAGCGCCATAACTAGGAGAGGCACGCCCGATATCCTTTGGTGCTTAGGTGGACTGTTCATAGGCATTGAGGTTAAGGCTGACGCCAAGTCTAGGTTTTCTAAGCTACAAGTGGAGAAACTACAGGCCATACATGACGCTGGTGGCGTAGCTGTGGGTGTACACGCGGGTAACTTTGAGGATTTTGAGAGGTGTGTAAGCGAATTCGTGAACCATATCAGGACTTCAATGGCTATACTAGGTGTTCATGAGGATGTACCGATACGTAATAAATACTGTCATTTTTTTGATTTTGAAGAATCTTTAACTAAATGGAAAAAAAAGTAATGGATCCAGTGCCTGTTATAGGGGGGTTTGTGGACCCCGAAAAGAATCTAGTCTCTGTGCTGTACAACAAGGAACAAGAGCGAGAGATAGATCTTCTGGAGCCTCAGTGTAAGTTAGCGTTCCAAGGTATCCCAATGGCGGTGTTCCCTCAGACGCCAGAGATTCTAGCTCACCTGTGGGAAATGGGGCTGAACATATCCGGCATGGCGCCGATTAAATGGCGGTATGTACCAGTCCCCATGGAGGCGGGCTTAAACATTCTGTGGCACCAGCTAGAAACGGCTGAGTTTATGACTGTCCACAGAAGAGCGTTCAATACCTCAGACACTAGGACCGGTAAGACCCTCGCCCATGTCGTGGCCTTGGACTATTTAAATAAGGTTGAGCCGGGCGCCGCTCTTATAGTCTGTCCCCTCTCAGTTATGAGCGCTGTCTGGGAGTCCGCGATTAAGCGTATGAATAAGAGCGTGTCCATAGGACTGTTAAGAGGTAGCAAGAAAAAGAGGGAAGTCACCTTAGCGGCTAAGCATGATTACTACATAATCAACTACGATGGTTTACCATTACTAGAAGATAAACTACGCTACGCTATACTTAGTAATAAAATTACTAAAGTAGTTATAGATGAACTGAACCACTTTGGGAATCCCTCAGCTAAGAGATACCAAGTGGCTGAGCGGTTGTTCAATAATCCGGTGGGACCAGTCAAATATTTATGGGGACTCACAGGCACGCCCGGGGCGGACTCTCAAGCGGTCTATGGAATGTGTCGGTTAGTGAATCCTAATAAGATGTTATGGAATTCTAAGACCTCCTGGCAGGGCGCCACCCAAATTAAGTATGGCCCAGAGGCTTGGCAGTGGAGAGATAAACCAGAGACGCCTTATCTAATTAGTACAACCATGCAACCGACTATTAGATATACCCGAGAGGAAATATTACCTTACTTACCGCCCATTATTAGAGGGGCTAGGGAAGCTGAGCTTTCCAAAGAGCAAAAGAAATACTACGACACGTTTAAAGAGGAACTGATAGTTGAGTTTGAAAAGTCGGAAGGCCGGATAACCGCTGACCAAAAATCGATATTTCTTGGTAAGTTATTTCAGATATGTTTAGGCTCGGTCATAACCGATAATGGAATCGTCAAACTCGACAACACCCCTAGGATAAACCTCTTGCGCGAATTGATAGGGTCAACCGATAAGAAGACAGTAATCTACTGTCATTACATAGCGGCTATAGATGATCTGGTTGAGAAACTATCTAAGACTTTTTCCGTGGTTAAGGTAGATGGGACGGTGACCGGACAAGCTAGGGACATGGCCTTTAGAGATTTTCGAGAGCGAGCTAATCCTCGAGTGTTAATAGCGCATCAAAAAACTGTAGCCTATGGGGTGGAGTTAGCGGCCGCGGATTTATTAATCAACAACGGACCGCAGATGTCAGGCGTATCGACCTATAGTCAGGGTATGGACCGAGCGTCCTCAATGGAACAGATGTCGAATAAGATAATGATACTAGATGTCTGGGCGTCAGCTGAGGAAAGAGACTTCGCTAATGGTCTTAACGAGAGGAAGAATAACTCGGACATTATTAGTAATCTGTTTAATTCGATAGTCAGGAGAGAGTATGAATAACAATTTACCGGCGTTGGCTCAAGGTTGGCGGGAACTGTTTGACGTTCGCCGCGAACTGGAAGCGGCGGTGGAAGAAGTGAAAGCTCAGGAAAAGAAGCATGAGGAACTTATCCTCAGCTACCTGGACCAGACCGGACAACGGGGGGCTTCTATCCCTAATGTGGGGACGGTTACGCGCATGGAGCGGAAGACTGTCTTCATAGCTGACCAGGAAAAGCTTTGTTCATTTATGTTTAATGAGATGTCCAAGGCTCAGGCTATGGGCGCGCCGTTAAACAATCATCTATATACACAGGCTCGGGCCGCTCAGAATAAGTTCTTGGACTTAGCTGAGAAACATCTGGCGTCTCAGTCTATCCAAGTTACCACCGATAATCTCAACACAGTGCTTAGGCCACTAGGTCTAGAAGTCACGTCTAAGGACGTTTTACATTTCGCTAAGGCAAGGAGTTAAAGATGACAGTCAATCTACCGGTCTCAGGTTACAACCCACCGGCTAACGTCTTACAGATACTCAACGATACCGTGGGTCTCCGTATGGACTCGCTGGGCAGGGGGCTCGCGTCAATTGGTTTTAGGAATAACCGGTTCCACTTAAAGGAGAATGGGTTAGACACTACTCTCACTAACCCCGATGGCTCGGACGCCACTACTTTGGACTTCGTCCTGCTCAACATGGCTCCGAAGTTCCACAACATCTGGTTTGATACGCCCTTTAACCCCGCTACTGTGGGGACGGTGATAAAACCCACGGCTATCTGGTGGGAAAACGACCCTCTACCGGCTCATGTCCCTCAATGGGTTATGACCACCAAGACGGACAAGAACACTAAGCACTATCAGGTTAAACAAAGGTTGGTCGTTAGCCCGCTTACTCTGGTGGGTGAGCAGATTCGCTACGACCTATCCAAGATCTACATTATGGATATCGCTAGTCAGTCTATCTTCGGCGATAACGAAGGCACCGCTATGAGCTTTGTGAACCTCATTAGGTTCTGTAAGTCCCATGGCTGTCTCCCCATGACGTTCCCGATTCGGGCGGTCTTTAGAAGGAATGTCACCACCCCTAGCTTAAGGTTCATACCTTTTATGGATGGGAACGCCAAGCCGGCTTTCTTTTCACCTCAAACTCAAGAGATTATCTTCAGATACGCGACCGCTCCTGATGTTATTCGTTTACTGGACGTGATTAATTTACAGAGTTTAGAAGAGAATACTAGCGAGCCAGAAGGGGGGGCTCCACAATCCACTCCACAACCGGCTCCGGCTTACCAGCCGCCGCCACAACCGGCGCCTGTTTACCAGCAACCGGCTCCACAACCGGCGCCTGTTTACCAGCAACCGGCTCCACAACCGGCTCCGGCTTACCAGCCGCCGCCACAACCGGCTCCGGCTTACCAGCCGCCGCCGCAGCCCGCGCCTGTTTACCAACAGCCGGCTCCACAACCGGCTCCGGCTTACCAACAGCCAGCTCCACAACCGGCGCCCATTAACCCGGCCTACCAACAGCCGGCTCCACAACCGGCTTACCAGCCGGCGCCACAACCGGCTTACCAGCCGGAGCCCGCCTACCAGCCACCGGTACAAGGTCCTACCCTAGTCCAAGCTCCAGAGGCTCCCGCTAGTGTGGACGTGGCTAAGGCCAAAGAGATCGCCGCTAAGGGTCGGCGCGCCGCGGCCAAGGCCGCGACTCAGAATGAGGCGCCCTCGCCAAGTTCTACTGTGGATGACTTAAAAGCCCAGGTGAATAATATTCTTAACTCCTAACCTTAACCACCCCGTCTAGGGACCAAAAACTAGACGGGGTCTTTAGGATAATAATGGATGTAGTTCCGGTCGCTAAAGTTAGAAAGGTTCTTATGGACTTGGTTATAGCTTTAGCTATATCTGAAGTTGAGTTAAATCCCCACATGGATTTACAAAAAACGATAGACCAATACATTGTTTATTTAAATAAAGAATTGGCATATCGTAAAGCTCATACATACGCTAGTGATATCTATTATATGTTACATAGAATTAGATATAACAAATATACATGGCATGGATATCCGAAACATTTCTTCATAGATTTTACGGGGGCAGACAATGATTGAAGACAAAGAAGGGATCGCCTTTAAAAAGGTGGTCGATAGCTTATACGCGGCCACTGATGAATTGGTAGACGATTTTGTCAATTCAAAGGAAGCTATTTATCCATTTAAAGGAATCGCTAGAGCTTACGCCATTGAAAGCATGAGGTTGCGAGAAAAGGTCCAAGCGCTAGAAGGTTTTACTTCTGTTTATCGGTACATACAGGCAGAGTATACCGGGCCTGTAGCGTTCACCACAATAGAAGCTATTGAGTGGATTCGAGAGCGTTTCCAAGGCAAGACCACTAAGGTTGACGCCTTTATCAAAAAGTTAAAGGAGGAAGTCAATGGCTAAGGAACTGAAGCCGGGTGGTTGGTATTTTAACAAGGTATCTTTTTTTGAGGCGGAATTTATCGAATCTGCTTTTGTTAAAGCGTGGTTTGAAGGTGGAACTTTTAATGACGCTTCTTTTACAGGCGTGAACTTTCGTGATGTGTTTTTTGAAGATGTAGATTTTGAAAGGGCTGACTTTAGTCGGGCTAAGAATCTGGATAAGGCTATCATGCCCAAGGGCTGGAAGCTGGTTAAGGAGGAAGTCAATGGCTAAGGAACTGAAGCCGAACGCTCTGACGCTACATAACCTGTGGTTTGGATCGGGTGGGGTTGTGGGTGAGAGGTTAGATTTAAGCGGCGCCAACCTTGACAAGATTGACTTTAGCTACGCTAGCTTTTATGGCGCCCTCTTTATTGAGGCGGTTTTTACTGACGCCGAGCTGATTGAGGCTATATTAATTCGGACTAGGTTTACCAACGCTGACCTGCGATTCGCTAGGTTTGATGGGGCTGACTTTAATGGGGCTGACTTTAGCTGGGCTAAGAATCTGGATAAGGCTATCTGGCCCAAGGGCTGGAGACTGGTTAAGGAAGAAGACAATGACTGAGGATCTTAAACTTCCGATAGACCTCCCACGTGGCTATCAGATTAGGCATATTTTTTGGCGTGATAATCCTGAGACTGTCCTAACGGAAAGGGAAGAAGATGAAGATAAGGAGGAAGAGTAAATGACGATTAACGATGATAATGACTATTTAGATGGTCGGTCTTTTTACGATGTATGGGAAATAATTTGTGAAGATATTCTAGATGACCGTATTGATTTTCTCGACATGAGTGATCTGCCATTAAGAATTGTAAATTTTGATGGGGCAGACGCTAAAAACGCGGATTTCCGAAAAACCAAAAACCTTGACAAGGCCAGGTGGCCCAAGGGCTGGAAGCTGGTGAAAGATAATGGCTAAGGAACGGAAGCCTAAAACCGCTCAATTAATGTTTGCCAATCTAGCTGGCGCGGACCTATATCGGGCCGACCTAAGCAAGGCTTACTTTGATGGGACAAATTTAGAGGGAGCCGATTTTCGCTACGCTAAGAATTTAGACAAGGCCAAGTGGCCCAAGGGTTATAAGCTGGTCAGGGTTAAGAATATATTCGGGAAGACTGTCTATGGACCTGAGTATAAGGAGGAAGACAATGGATAAGACGCGGATGTTGGAAGAGGCGAAGTCCGCTTTATGTGGGGCGCGGAAGAACAAAAAGGATACGAATACTCTAGCGAAAGCGGCGTTGATTGAGTATCAAAAGGCGGAGGAAGAGTTGCAAAATGCTGAGGTAGAACATGATCGCCTATATATAGCTATGCGTCATGAAGATGTGTCCAATATTGTGGCGTTATCGAAACAAGCCTGTGTAGTACACGATAAGAAGTTTGAGGTTTCGCGGGCGTATGCGGTTTATTTTGATTTGACTGAACAGGCGATTAAGGCGGCGGCCGCTTTAAAGGAACTGAAAGCTAAGATTAAATGGCTTGAAGGTTGGAAGCTAGTTGAGGGTGAAGACAATGATTAACGCTCTGGAACTCCATGAGATATGGCTTAAAACGAATAGTAGAGAGGGTAAGCAACTAGATTTAGGCGGGACTATTCTTCACGTGACAAATTTTATAGGGGCCGACCTTAGTTGGAGTCTCTTTAGCAGAGCTAATCTTAAAGAAGCTGACTTTAGCGAGGCTAATCTTAAAGAAGCTGACTTTAGCGAGGCTAATCTTAAAGGGGCTGACTTTAGCGAGGCTAATCTTAAAGGGGCTGACTTTAGCGAGGCTAAGAATTTAGACGAGGCTATCTGGCCGAAGGGTTGGAGGCTTGTCAAGGAGTAAGAGGATGATGGGACATTTCATTGTAAGTGACGCTCTTAGGTACGAGCTAATGCGAACTAGTTTGCTTATTGGTAAGGAACGTAGAGATGGTATAAACCTACAGAGCGCATGGTTACAGCGCGCTAATTTACGATTTTCGAGCCTAGAACGCGCGAACTTAAAATACGCGAACTTATTTGACGCTAATTTAGAAAGCGCGTGGTTAAATCGCGTCTGTCTTAGAGACGCTGTATTAATTGGCGCGAACATTAGTAGCGCCTCTTTGGATGACGTTAATTTTGTGTCTTCATTTTTTAGACGCGCAAAATTTCAGGGCGCGAAGTTTAGCGAGGCTGACTTTAATAGGGCTGACTTTCGTGGAGCTAAGAATCTAGATAAGGCTATCTGGCCCAAGGGCTGGAAGCTGGTCAAGGAGGAAGATGATGATGGGACATTTCATTGTAAGTGACACTCTTAGGTACGAGCTAATGCGAATTAGTTTGTTTATGGGTAAGGAACATAGAGATGGTATAAATCTACAGAGCGCATGGTTAAAGCAGGCCAATCTTAGAGAAGCCATATTAAATGGCGCGGACTTTAGGGGCGCCTCTTTGAATATCGCTAATTTTGTAAACTCATCTTTTGGTCTCGCGGACTTTTGGGGCGCGAAGTTTGCTGAGGCTAACTTTCACTACGCTGACTTTAGATGGGCTAAGAATTTAGATAAGGCTATCTGGCCGAAGGACTGGAAGCTGGTTAAGAAGTCCGATGTTTCCAAGTTTATAGCGCAAATTCAGCAGATAATCGATAGGACTTGGAAGCTTCCAAACACTTATTATTGCGATGATTATATTATCGCTCTTGAAAGTATTGAATTTTGCGTTAGGGATTTTCTGGAGAAATATCCAGAGTGGGTAAAGAAGGAGGAAGATAACGGTGAGTCTATTACGCGCTGACGCGCACGATTCTTTGGATGCAGTCCTTGAGATGTATCAGGAACTCGGGCCTTTGTTATGTGATATAGATCGAGAGGCTTCCGAACTACAACAGGCGGAGACTTCCGCTCCTGAATTTTACTCGTCCCTCCGAGAAAACCGCGCTATATGTAAATACGCGGACGACGCCGTAACTAAGTTAGAAGACGCTCAGACAGCTTTGATTTTGTTGAGAGCTTACTATAGCCCTATGCTTGAGCGTTGGCGAACTAGGAAGATGGACGAGTGAAGTACTTATCTGTCTGCTCTGGAATTGAAGCGGCTACTGTGGCTTTCCGCCCTCTGGGTTGGAAAGCCGTAGCTTTTTCAGAGATAGATCCGTTCTGCGCGGCTGTATTAAAACATCACTATCCCGAAGTTCCTAACTTAGGGGATATGAACACAATTGATGGGGACCTTTTCCGGGACAAGCTAGACCTTATTATTGGCGGCACTCCCTGTCAATCATTCTCTATCGCTGGTGCTAGAAATGGATTTACAAGTTCTAATGGACAGCTTACGCTATCCTTTTTTAGGTTGGTTGATTGGTGTCGGCCAAGATGGTTTATTTGGGAAAACGTCTCTAACGTATTACAAATTGATAAGGGAAGAGTCTTTCGAGATATCCTCTTGGACCTGGAAAACATCAGGTATTCGGTTGCCTGGCGGGTACTTGACAGCCAATTTTTCGGAGTCCCCCAGAGACGCCGTCGCGTCTTCCTTGTCGGACATTATCGAGACTGGCGCGGGCCTGGACACGTATTATTTGACCCCTATGGATTGTCTAAAAACTATAGCGAAACTAGCCCAATTCAAAAAATCAGTCCCAATAGAGAAACTGATCCCCCTATTCGCTTGTATCGGCAAGATATAGTAGGAACTTTAAAGACTCGCTGTTGTCGTTTAGACATGCATAATGTCGGTGGAGACACACTAATAAAGACCGGCGCTAACCTTAGATACTTAACCCCTTTAGAGTTCGAGCGCTTGATGGGGTTTCCTGACTATTATACTTTAATCCCTTATAAAAATAAATTACTGAGTGACTTTAGGCGATACAAACTTTTAGGCAATAGTATGGTTACTAATGTTATTCAATGGCTAGGTAAAAGAATTCAGGACTACGACACCCTATGCTGAATTTCGTTCAAGTCTTAGAGCGTATCTTACCAGAGTCTAACCAAGTCTTTTATCATGGGTTAGCTTTAGGTGGGGCCCGGCCTATCCCGAGACAATGCTTCAGTCCTGAAGAAGTGTTTTCCGCTGGGTTGTCATGGTCAGGCTCAGGGCTTAACGCTTACTACGCGCCCGCTGGTTTTTCTGGTGGGCTTAAAAGGAACGAATCTTGCGCGTCTCTAGTTAGAGCCCTCTGGCTAGACATTGACTACGCTAAACCTAGAGCCTTTTACGCGACTATCGATGACGCTCTGGTGGACCTCTTCGCTTTTGTGTATGAGCTAGGTCTACCCCAACCATTGATTATTAATTCTGGCCGAGGGCTCCATGTTTACTGGCCCTTTTCTAGAGATATATCTAAGGCTGACTGGCTATGGTTAGTTAAACTATTTAAGCGAGCTGTCAACAAATTCAAGTTAGGTGTCGATCCTAACTATCATATGGATAGTTTGTCGTCCGTGCTGCGGATACCAGGGACTTTAAACTATGGCTCCGATGGCGTGGCTCGCCAGGTCAGTCTTCTACAAGACGGCGAGATAGGACAGCCGGAACTTATTGGAGCTAATTTATTTAGATACGTAGGCGAGGAACCAGAGTTTAGTCCCCCTACCCAGGGCTCTATTGATATACCTGGAACTAACTTTGGCTCTATTCTTCAGCGGCGGACTAAGAGTGACCCCTTACCTATAGTTAAAGAGTGCGCTCAGGTCCGTTTAGCTGGGGACTCGGTGGCTTCTAGGAACACCTGGCTCTACATGCTCGCCATTATGAAGTTCTGTAAGGAAGGTAAGGAGGTAGCCCATGTCATAAGTCAGCGAGACGCGTCTCGTTATAACGCTAGGGAATTGGACCGACAGTTCGCGTCCGTGGGGATCGCCGGTCCGCCTAGGTGCGCCACTTTCCAAGGTGAAAACCCAGTCCCCTGCGCGGACTGCCCTTGGTTAGGACAAGTAAACTCACCGATAGAAATACCCGGAAAACTAATTCCGACCTTAGAAAGTAAACTCATCCCTTTTGAGAATGAAGACTTTCGAGTTATCCCAGGAGAGGGACTATTTCATATACATTACCCAGAAACAAGAAGGAACCAGCAACAACGTGAGCCAGTCATATACAAAATTAATAGGAATGAATTTTATATTACAGAAGTACAAGCCGATACCGAGGGTATCCAAGAGAAATTATACATACAGTTAAAAGTCCGAAGCCCTGGCCAAGCTCCAAGGAGCGTTTATTTTAGCGTAGATGAACATTACGGTCAGTTTAATTTTCCTAAGTGGTTAGCCAATCATAGGTTACTACCGATAAAAAGAAAATATAATGATTTGATGAGTGACTTTATGAGTTCTTATATCGAAAGACTCCAAGATAACGTGACGTGTGAACAGAAGAGTCACTTCGGTTGGTCGTCCTATTATGACTCCAAGATAGGCGACAAGGTGGACAGCTTCGTGGTGGGTACGTCTATGCTGACGCCTGATGGGGAGACTAAGGTCGCTTTGAATCCTAAGTGTCGGGTCATGGCGGATAGGGAATTTCAAGTCAAAGGAGACTTAGAAGCCTGGAAAGTCATACCAGACATGTATAAGACGCTGGACCAGAAAGAGGCTCAGCTATTTATGTGTGGATCCTTCGCCGCGCCGTTTATGAGGTACGGCCTAGGGACAGCTAAGAATCTAATCCTTAGCATGTGGGACGCTAAGGGAGGCAAGGGCAAGTCTACGTTGCTCCAGGCGATTAACTCCGTCTGGGGCCACCCGATTAATATGTCCTGCTCCAAGAACGACACCATGTCCGCGAGGTTCCAAGTCCTTAGCGCCCGGAAGAATCTACCCTTTTGTCTAGATGAGCTAACCACCATGAAGGAAGACGACCTGTCTCCCTTACTGTTCGATATAGCTAATGGCCAAGAACGGCGTAAATCTGGCCGCTCTGGCGATGTTCTATTGTCCACAGGTGATTGGTCCACCATCACTTTCGTGACCTCTAATAGGTCAATTTACGAGCTTATGAGGGCTCAATCCTCACAGACCACGGCTGAGTCCATGCGGGTGGTGGAACTACCCTGCGCTTTTAGGAACTACGCGGGGACAGAACTAGGGGGCTACATAGAAGATTGTCTCTGGCTGTTACATAATAATTATGGCCTGGCTGGCCCGGCCTTTATGGCTGAATGCTTTAAGAATCCTCAGTACTTTGAGGAAGTGGCCGCGGAAGCTAGAGCCTGGGACGCGGTTCAACGACAGACTTCGGAAGAGCGATTCTGGAGCTACGGCTTAGGGACTATCCTAGCCGTGGGTCGTTTAGCTGTCCGCCTAGGCTACCTTAACTACGACATGGACGCTTTGGAAAGCTGGGTGGTCAAGACCTTATTCCCAGAGATTCGCCATAAGATTAGCGATGGCCTTAAGTCAGCCGTCAATCTCTTGGGTGAGTACTATACCAGTAACATTAATAAAGTGTTGGTAGTCACCGCGGCTGAAAGGACTACTGAGATACGACCTCACATGAGTATTCAAATGGATACTTATGTCAAGCGATATCCAGCCAACAGTTTGGCTATGCGATTGGAAATTGATACGCAAACTTTATACGTCCGCCTTAATAGTATCTCGGAGTGGTGTATAAATCAGCGAGTATCATGGAGTGAAATGAAGACCCAGCTTGTTAATGAAAACATATGGGATGGGAAGACAAGCCAGATTAATTTGGCTAAGGATGTGGAGACGCTTGGGCGGGTTTCTGTTTGCTGTTTAAAGTTAGACTTAAGTAAATGTGAGCCTCTAGCGTGTCTCAACGAACAGGGGGAAATATATGATTCAAATTAATTTCAAAGCTATAGTCAAGGAACGAGAGTCTAAACTCTTGAGTCGCACCGATTTAGCTAAAATGGCGGATGTTTCTTATCCTACCTTACTTAAGCTAGAAAACGGCGAGGCCGTGACTTACGCTTGTTTACGGAAAATCATAGAGGCTCTAGGGTTTTCCATTACTGATAACCCATTTATTAAATGGAGGGAACTAGATGGAAAGTCTAAAAAAGTATAAGGACGCTTACCGGGAACGGTTAGTGACCCTTTCTCAAGGGACCGCTAGGGAGCCATTTCTGGCTTTACTCGAGACCTGGAGACAAATAGCTTTCGGGCTCAGCGTGTCTGAAGATGACGTTGTGGACTTCTTGACTGGCTATCTGCTTGCTTTACCCTTTAACCTGAAAATCTATGGGTCTAGGTTGTTTAAAGGCGATATTATAAGGGAAAAGACCAGCGCCTTTTTAAAGGTGATTGACCTTGATGAGTTCACCGTTCATTACCCTGAGTTAATCGCCTGGACCAAGAAGGCTTTCAAGGGACAAGCCACGACTTTATTCGATGAGAATAGTCCCGACTGAGGTTACGACCAGACCGCTAGCGTTAGTCCCAGCGATGGATAGGTTGTAAGAGCCCGGGCTGGTGGGGGTACCCTCCAGCTTAATATAGTTACGGCCAACGCTAGGAGTTATCCAAGAGGGGACATTCCCGCAAGATAGCTCCATAGGCTCAGAGCCACCAAAGATAACCACCCCCGACCAGGGGGTATTGGCGCTTCCGTTAGGTAAGTACAACTCTATAATCTCTATGGGGACTGGAGCGCAGGACCCTCCCGCGCAGCAATCATGGTTACAGATAAGATACTTAACGACTGTCAGGGTGAGGTCGAAGCACACCGCCGAGCCCCGGGGGAATTTCCTAGGGATAGTCTCGCCTAGTCCCCTAGCTTTCACTAATAAATCTCCACAAGCGTTTTCCACTTCAATCTCTTCTGTGTAAATATCATCTCGTAGAACTAGGTAGGTGCTTTCACCCACCGGTAACTGGGCTAGGAGTCGGTTACGGTCTTCCAAGTTTAGCGGTAGGGCGTAGTCTTCTTTATCCATACTCCGAACTAAGATAGCCGAAAAAGGTTTTAGTATCATGAACAGACCTTCGGAGCGTTAAGCTCGATTTTAGTGGGTATATACCTCATAGGCTCAAGGTCTATATCCAGAGTTAAAGCCTCATAACTATTGATCATCACGTGACCCACGTAGCGCATGGAGGGGCGCCGCCAGAGATGGTTATCCAACCGGAAAATTATCGCGCCTTCGTCATCCGTGTCAAAGGCGGGATAGACTATGGCCGGTAAGCGGTGATGTTCAGGCGGGTAGGGCTCGATAGGCAGAGGATAACCCCAGTCCCCTAGGCGGATAATGGGACTCAGCTGAGCGAACTTCCGGGGGTCTGGAGGCTCGATAATTAATTTGATTTCCTCGAGGAAAACGTCACGGCCTAAGTGTCCTGGTTGGACTAGAGTCACCTTTAGCTCGGGCTGTTCCCTGTAGATTTTCACAATCATAACGAGTCTCCATAAAATTACCCCCGCCAAGGAGGGCTTGACGGGGTTCGCTTCCGGTCGGGCAGAAACCTTTAGCGATATTTAAATGAAGCCGAGGATACTTTCGTAGAGATTCTGTTTCCCTCGCTCAGCGTTTTTAAAAGCGTTCTTGAGGAAATCGTCACTCATATCTCGACCTCTAAATTTCTTAACTTGGTCGCGTAAGGTTTCATTAACCTTCTTTAATTCCTTATCGACCTCAATAATCTTTAAGTATAACCTAATATCGCTATCAGGCATACCACCTTTCCGCATGTTCTTAGAGACTAGGTCCGCTTTCTCTCCAGGCTTGGTGTCTGGACTAGTGGTCCTAATACCCCGGTCGGTAAGTATTTCCTCAATCCGCCGTTTCTCTCTGAAGTACAGGGTCTGGGGGACATTAGGTCTCGCCCCATAAAGAATAGAAGCTCCAAGGGCTGTGCCCAGAGGGCCTATATCCTGACGGGTACTAGTGAATTCCGGGTCGTAGAGAGAGCTAGCTTCCATAGCGGCCACCAGACCCTGGAAAGGCCCATAAGCGTAGTACTGGAGGATATGTCTAACAGTCTCTGGGGTCACATCTAAATGGGCGTTGTCATGGAGCCAAGCGGCTATGTTGTGCCAGACCTCCGGCGTGCCAGTCCGACCTTTCTCAAAGTCCCTAATACCAGGAGCGCGGTTGCCATAGTTTAAGGTGCCACCCCAATAGTTCTTGTTCACGGCCACGTCCATAAAAGGCCGGATAGCTTGAGGGGCGAAAGTTTGAAATATCCAGGCGGCGATATCGTCCGTGGGTTGCCAGGCGGGGAAGGTGTCTGGCAGTATCTGTTTATGGAAACCCATAATACTGTTGTAGATAGCGTCCGGGGCGCTCATCTGACCTCGACCAAAGCGGTCGAATACCTGGGCCATAGTCCACATAAAATGAGGAACGCCAAAAGGAATAGGAACCTTCAGAAATGTGCCGTCCTTCTGGAATAGGCACATGTAGTTAGAGATGGTGTTAAGGGGCAGAGCGTCATAAGGATTTTCCTTATCATCGTCATCATCGTCCGACATACCTCTTAGGAAGCTGGTCAACATCAGACCGGCGAAGAGTAGGCCAGCTCCAGCTATAGACCCTCTAGCTCTTTCCATAGGAGTGAACTTAGTGGTGGGGTTAAAGGCTCTAAGCATGTTAGCCCCGCCTTGGACAATAGCCCGGAAGAACACGAACATAGCCGAGCCGACCGGCTCGATAGTGCCCCGTTTAAAGTAGTTCATCGCGTCCAGAGTGTACGCCTCAGCGTCCTTTCTGGCGACCTGAGATTCCCTAAAAGCCACGTACTGTAGAAAGATAGGGAAAGTGTTGAATAAGTTATTGTACCAGTTGACCCCTTCAATGGCCTTGTCAATCTTCAGAGCGCTCTTGGTGGCTATCAGAGCTTCCTCTAGCGCGGACCGCTCACGCTTAGATATTATCTGGTCGCTAGTGGAGCTGAGATGGTCTAGCCAGGTTAGGATAGCGGGTGAGTCTTGTAACTCTTTCCAGTATTGGCGGAACTTATTGTTAGGTAGTTCCCGACCAAACTGAGCCGCGGCGTAAACGGACATCAAGTCGGGGTTCATTAACAGTCTAGACTGGGTGGCTAGGACTTCGGGGCCTTGAACTAAAGTCCCATCCTCTTTAAAGTAAGTCCCCCTAGCGAACATATTTACGGAGCGTTCGCCAAAGTCTTTAAACGAAGCCACGGGCGAGAATAACGCTCTGGCTTTGGTGAACCATTGCCCAGTCCACTTGTTGAAGTTAGCCATCGTGGCTAGGAATTTACTTCTGTTTTGAAACTCAGACATAGCCTTACGCATGGCTATAGTCTCTTCCTCATTTTCAGGATTGAGGTAAGTTATCTTATAGACTTTAGTGGTGACCTGGCCTTTGTCATCGACCGTCTTTTCCTTGTAGAGATAGCCCGGCGCTAGGGCCAAAGCCGCGGCTCTCTGACTCTCTTTTACGCTAGCTTTACTGTTTGGTTTAAGCTCCACCCTTTCTAAATGTCTGGTGTTACCGGACTTTTCTAACAGTTCGTAGAGCTTGTTAAGATGATAGGTAAAGTCCCTATGGCCGATATCTAAGGCGACCTGGGCTATGTGTCTTTCTAAAATATTAAGGGCGCCATCGGCTCTGGTTAAAGATCCGTTCCGGCTGTAGTCTAGCTTAGCGGGGTTGGCGATATGCTCTGAGTCTTGGTTATTCTCCGCCATAGGATTAGGGATATAAGTTGACAAAGGAACATAGGCTGTGAAGTCAAAGCCCCCGACTTGTTCCTCGCGAAGTTTCAAACCTTTCTTAAGTAGCTCCAGATTCAGTCGCTCAAACCCTTTCGTGGTCATCTCGACCATCTCAGTTAGTTCCGCGTCCGTGAAATTCTTTTGGAAGTCTTTCCACATTCTAGCGGCTTCAGGCAGACTGATACCACCAGCCACTGGGGGAATGTAACCCTCGTTAGCTGTCGCGCCAGGGCTGATTTGGCGTAAAGTATCCGCTTGGGCTTTGGTTAAGATAACCGGTTTACCCGTCGCTTGATAGGCGTCGTAGACTGTTAGGATAGTCTCGTAGAGGTTCAGTTTCGATTTGGATTCCGTAACCTTTTCTGTGGCTTCCCTAATCTTGTCCTTGTCTTGATGTTCTAGAAGAGCGATCTTGACTCTTATGTCCACGCGCTCGTCTTCCGTTTTCGCCTTCGCCAATAGCTGTTCTAACCCCGCCTTGTCAGCTAGCTGTTTTATCCTGGCCTGTTTCTTGACTTCCTTTAAAGCGTTTTCCGCTTTTTCCAATTTCTGGGTTTCGCCATTGACGTCATCTACCAGAAGAGAGCGGAAAGCCTCAGCGCCTTCCACTAAGATATGATTAACTGTGCCTACGTAATTAACTAATTCCCTAACTTCCTTCGGAGTCATACCCAAAGCTTTAGACTTAGTCCTAATCCACTTAGATATGGGGACTAATATATCCTTTTGGTAACGCTCGAAGAGCTGTTTAGAAGTGGGGTAAGCTAAGGATAGAGCGTTGAGTAAAGCGGAATCTTCAGGCGTCCCCCGCTTTCCATCGGCGCCATAGACATGAACGACATCCGCCACCCATTCCCGGAACAGAGCTTGATAGTCTTCCAAGGCTGAGCGGACCGCTATGGATTTAGATTTGTACAGCTCCGCGTTAGCTAAGGGATTAACCACCATGGTTCGCCCGCCGTATTGGGACTCAGGAGTGTCAATTTTGCCTTCGGCCGCGGCCAAGTCTCGCTCAGCTTCTATGAGCGCGTAGAGCTTATTAGCCAGTTCCTCCATCCTAGCGGGCAGTCCCCTCAGTTCGACAGGGGGAATTACTCTAACGACCGGGGGTCGGATCTCTTTAATGATATCGTTAATGGCGTCCACAATAGCTTCCCAGAGTTCCTTCACGCCTCGGACAATGGAGCCAAGGGTGGACTCTTGGGAGGGGACAGGGGGAGGTGGGGGGTCTTGAGGTTCCGCCGGGTCCATGGTGTTGGTTAGACCAACCTCATCGGAGGTAGGGCCAGCGCGTCGCCCAGCGCGGTGCTTAAGTTTATCAGACTCACGCTGATGTCGCTGGAAAAGGACTTCGCCAGGGTCTTGGGGGTCAGCGGCCAGAGCGGTCTTCAGCCGCTCTTTAAGCTTGTTGTTCTTGACTTGGTAGGTCTTACCTTTCTTTTCGTAAGTAAAGGTATCGGTGGCGGGGTCGTAGGTGTAGGTTACCCCGTCTAGGGTTAGGGTGTGATTGGACGCTTGGGAAATACCGGATCGGGTTTCTTCTGATAGTGGTTTTCCGCTATCCACTGCCGGACCGCGTTCCCTATCTCGACTCTTAATTGATGTATCGCGAAAAGTTGATGCGCTAGGTCGAGTAGTTCTTTCTCCGACATATCCTTCGGAGGTTTCAGTGAATTGCGATAACCCAGCCACGGATTCGCGTCCACTATCTTGCCGGTTGTACTGCTTAGAAAGCGTCTCTGATGAAAAAGAGCTTTGAATATCTGATTCGCTTCCAAGTTCTCGTCCTCGTCTGGACAATCTATTAGCTTCCCAAGAGGATCTCTTTCCTCCGCTATAAAGCGCGCTATCTCCCAAAGATCGGGAGGCCAAGGATCGTCCTGGAGAGAAACCCGTATTTCGGACAGTCGGGCTTCCAATTGGGATTCCGTTAAGTCTAATATTGGAGGGATCATAAGTACCCTTTAGAAGATGATTGATAGTATCATTAAATAACCAGTGATCAGCTATAAATATTTGTTGGTCATTAAGTAAAGCGCCAATATTTTTATCACGAATAAAGGCGCCTGTCGCGTAAGACTGATTAGCGAAAAGTTGTTTATCTGGAATAGATAGCGCTAACGCCTCTTGGTTCATACTATGATTATCGGTCAACCCCGCGAGAATAGCGTTGGCGAAAGCGTTGGCCCAAATTTCCACAGGGCTTTTATTGTAATTATCAAAATCCTGCCAATCTTTGGAGCTGTCGGGCATAAAGGGCACGGGAGATATATCAGCGTTAGAACCAATCCATACAGATTGTAGTAGATTCGTGGCTTCAACAAAGCCTATGTGATGTAAATAAATAAGTAAATCTTGAATAAAATGACCAGTCTCATGCAACAAAGTAACTAAAGCCCTACCATACTGGATATTGGGCGCATTTGGATCGATGGCAATAATCTTAGAGTATGGATAAAATAGTCCATTATAACCTGAACTTAAAGACTCAGATTGATATTTAATAATATTACGAAGCTTCGCCCTAGTAGTAGGCTTCCCGTTAGCCGTTAAAATATCCGCTAATGTTTGGAAAACATTATCGGTGACTTTAAGAAAAAATTCAATCTCTTTTTTGTAATCAGAAAGAATATGATTACGTCCCTTTATTACAGCTTTATAGATCGCGATAAGGTCGTTCTTCAGACGATCGCGAGACTTCGTTTCATCTAAGTCTGTTGTGTAGTTCGGAATATCGGGATGAAAAAGATGTAGGTGGAAAAAATAGTTTTCTCCTCCAGCCGTAATGTTATGTATGAAAGGCTCCACTAAGTCCTTAATCGTATCTCCATTTAAAGTAAGAGTGTTTCCTCTAACAGTATAAGTCGCGGACAGTAGCCTAATATCAGCGCGAAGCGTTGCTAAATGTTTATCTAATATATCCCCATATAAAGCGGAGTTTGGATCGTAACGCCGTAAATCTTCAGCTGTAAACGGCGCCTTAGTTGATTTTTTACGCTTGATAGAATCTTCAATTCTATCTGTAACATCCTGTTTAACATTTGTAATATATGTTGCTGTTAAATTATTAATTTTATCCGCAATATCATAAAGCAAATCAAGTATATTATTTTGAAAACTACTCGATACCTTCGATATTTGGGACCGAGAGGGTATAATAGAGCCGTTTTTATAAATAGTATTCCAAAGGCTATTTATACCTTTCTGATTAATACCTCCATAAACCTGCGCCCAGTCAGTTACCAGTTTAAATATTTTATAAAAAGTTGCGGAATCATCCTGAACTGTTGAAAGAACAAAAGGCTTGCTGATAGACTGTGGAATCCAAACTAAGTTGGGATTTAAAGGTCTACTATTAGAAGAAATACGAACATTCTTAGGAGCGTTACTGAATATTAAATTCGCAAGCGCTTTAACTATCGGATCTAAAGCCAGAGCCCTATTGCTTGTAGGGGGGTTCATCGCTAGGGAGCTATTCTCATCTCTCTTACCCCGCTGAAACAGTACGCTAACAGCGCTATCCCACTCTATCGGCTTCTTATCAATCTTAGCGAAATCCCACAATTCCGCCAATAGTTTAGGACTCTTAATCTTTATAGTTTTGTCACCACTTTTGTAGGTAAACCCACCATACTTTGAATAGGTTACTTCTACTAAATTACCATTTCCTTGAAGGTCGTAGTTAAAGGTTATAGGAACTTCCGCCTCGCCAGTAAGCAAAGCGATATCAACATCATAAACGGTAAGGCCAGTGTCATTAGTTTGCAGAGCTTTTTCATAGGCTAAGTCAACCGACACCGAGTCGTCATTGTTGTACGCCTGGACAGCTTGAATTAGAGCCGCGACGCGATGTTTCAGACTAGCTTCAATTTGTTTTTTTAACGCGCCAGCGCGGCGATCGTTTATTTCCTGACCGTAAGCCGCTTCAAAAGCTTTAGCTAAAGCGACATTGGTTAGCTTCTTAAGTACCCTTTCACCTTTAGCGTTAAACGTAGGAGGATTTAAATAATCTTTACCCTCGAATTCAGTTCCATTGAATCCGTTTTTGAGTAGTAAATCAAAAATTTTCCTAGCGTCACTATTCGGGTCAGGGAATTGACGGCGTAATTGCCGCAATAAATAGCGTTCACTAAGATACCTACCTGTTTTGGTATTTTGCTTTAGTGATAATAAATCATACGCAGGTTTACCTTCTGGATCTTTAATAACACCTCCAACAGTATCCGCGTCCGAATCTTCACCAAGGGGCCTTTCCAGAGAATCCATGGGTTTAGTAATCTCAAGAACTTCTTTAACCTCAGCCGCGGTAACTTTAGTCTTTACATTCGGCTGAGAGTTCAGATAATCAGCAATCTCCTTTGCTATAGATGGGATATTTTCCTTATCTATATCCGCAAAATTTTCCAAATCAGAATCTACAAAATCTTCCGTGTTTGTAGATTCTTCTGTCTCTAGACTTTCATTATATTGATCATCTATAGTTGAGCGCTTTTCTATGTTCGTATCACTAATCTTTCCATACGCAGCCGCGAAACTAGGGTCTGTACTAAGAGCTTTACCAATCCTTTGTTTAATTTTAGCTAAGTGTTGTGGTAAATAGATTGTGGACGCTTGACCGACGGAACGAAAATAATCTTGGATACCATTTAAACCACGACCAAAAAGCCAGGTGGTTAGTTTTCCTTTATTAGGATCCCAAGAATTTTTCCGTAGCGCTTCAATTATACGCACGGCGGCTTCATGTTGTAATTCCTCAAAATTCGATTTATTACGTATTTGACCTTTATAATAATGGCCAACGACTGTCCCCGCTAATTCATAAAGAGCTTTAACTCCTTCAGTTGTAGTTAATAAAGCTTTAGGGTCTTTAAGACTGTTAATGTATTTAAAAAGGTTTGTACTCGTTAATTTTTCCGCTTCTTCGTCGGACGCTTCGGGCGTGGTTTCTCCCCCGTCCTCATCTTCTTGTCCGGTAGCTTCATCACTTTCTTCTTCATCTAGCTCTGTCCCCTCCGCAGTCTCGCTAGCGTTCCCGCTTGGTCCTTCATCGCCGTCGCGTCGGCTGTCCGTATCGCTACGCTTTCCGCCGCTTTCTGCTGACTCCTGGTTGGTTCCAGTAGGCTCTCCGTCACGCTCAGCGGCGTTCCGCCCTGTCCGGTCATTCGGTTGATTATTACTTCCATCGCCTTCAGTCGGTCCGGTGGGCGGTACCTCGAGTCCCCGTACCCGTGGGCTTGTAGTTCCTTCACTACTTGAAGCAGTTTCTTGAGTGTCGCTGGATCCAGCTTGGACGCTAGATGTTTGGGTATCGCCTTCCACTGGCTGATCAGTTCCAGTATCTTGGTTATCAATTCTTTCATGTCGTGTCCTAAACGCCTTCATAATACGATCGTGTTCTATAGCGTCAACCCAATCAATGTCTGAGTTTTCATATTCTTGAACCGATATGTCGCCATCAGCCATAATAACAAAAACAAACCCATCCATATAATAAACGTACGGGTTATCACTATCTAATACTGTACCTAAGCGATGTAAGCTTAAGTCAATTTTCTCTGACGTTAAGTCCGGTATTAAATCAGATATCTCTGTGTAATCAACAATGTCAGTAAAAGGAGAATTTTCTACTTTAAAAGGTTGGGGTGTAGAAGATTCAGGCTCCGCCGCTACGGACGTAGGAGCTGGAGGCGTTGGTGGCTTAGGCTCAGCCGCTACAGACGTAGGAGCTGGTGGCGTAGGTGGCTCAGGCTTAGGAGCCTCGGGCGTAGGCTTAGGAGCTGGTGGCTCTGGCGTAGGCTTAGGAGCCTCGGGCTTAGGAGCTGGAGGCTCTGGCGTAGGCTTAGGAGCTGGAGCCTCGGGCTTAGGAGCTGGAGGCTCAGACTTAGGTGTAGGAGCCGGTGGTTCGGGCGTAGGCTTAGGAGCTGGAGGCTCGGACGTAGGCTCAGGCGCTACGGGCGCGGGAGCCGGAGTCTCGGGTGTGGGACTAGATTCGGATTCAGGAGTCGCGGAAGCTTCAGACTCAGCCAACATCCGGTCGAACACTTCGCGAACTTCGGGAGTCAGAGGTTTCCCTAGTTCTGTAACGGACTTGTAAATCTGGATAAGAAGCTTTTTAAGGGTTTTGAAGACAGCTTCCAGGGCGCTGTTAGGAGCTTTACCCTCTCTAACATATCGCTCAAAAGCTTGAGCGATAACTTCGTAGGCGTCGTTGTTCCAGTTCCGCCAAGACTCAAGGCCAGCGAACTGAGCCAGAGTATCCATATCTCGCTCAAGTGTCTGACGGAACTCTGGTAGGACTTGGTCATAACGTAGAGCGTTCAAGGCCCGGTGGATTAAGTCGTGGTTAAACTCATGGATTATAGTGGAGACGTCCGCTTTATCAGTAAAGTTAATACTCGTCAAACCGCTAGGTTTAAAATTGATATAACCTTTAATTACGTCATTCTCGCCTTGGAATTGGGTAGGCGTGATTTCCGTGATACGGTCGGTGTCCCAGATAACGAAGTTATACTTCTTTTCGCCTTCAGTATGTCGAGTGCTACCAGAATAGAACCGATGGCCTGGGATACCTTCAGCCATGAACAGCTCATTGGTTCTCGCGGATTGCGAGACTCTGCGACTACCCTTATTAAAATAAGAGGTTAAGCCTCTATAAAATTCAGCTCCAGTTACGTTATCGTTAAATATCTCAAATAAAGAAGCGTCTTGTATTTCAGCGCGTAACTTTTTTTCGATATTAGCTATCGCTTGTTTAACTTTAGGGGGTTGCGCGGAAAGTGGCTCGTCCCACGCCAGTAGCTCCGTGTCTTCGGGGAGAGTGACCGCGTAAACCATACCTTTATTAGGTGAAATCAGCAAGGTCGATGGTATATTCCAATAGTCTACAAAATCTTGAGTATTTACACGGTCTAATAGAATATCTTCTATGTCACTAAAGATATTATGATACGAATACACATCAGTACCCATATTGTCAATAACTAGTGAAACAGTAATTGGTTTACGCTGTACTTCTTCATTAGAATTGTTTATGATATCCTGTTTATACGAATCCCACCCCATAAAAAGATTATTATTCTTTATAGTTTCAGTATTAGCGTCATTATCAGTAAAGAATGATAAAGGGTCACCGATACGACCTTTCTGATTTAATATACGCGATAAAAGATTTCTGATATCAGAGTCAAGATCTGGATTAGTTTCCGCGTTTTTATTATAAACACCGACCTGTATAAAATGCTCTCCGGTATTAATATAGTTTTCACCATGTAATTCCAACATGTTTATAGTGTCAGCTTTTAATTCAGTGGGGTGGTCCTTATAATAATCATAAGTAGATATATAGGAATATTTATTATTATTAAAAGACTCTAATAATCTTTCAAAGGGATATGCACCAATAGTTTCGTCAACATCAGCTATCATAGCTGAATCTAAAATATCAGACTTTGAATTTGAATCTTCTATTGCGCTAAAAGCAGTAATTATATCTTTTAAAACTTGAATAAAAGCATTTGACTCAAGCTGTTCAGAAGTAAAAGCTCCACCCATACTATAAAAATTCTCCAGAGCTTTGTTTATGTAGTAATGTATAGCTGGAGCGTCTGGGCTCACACGCAATTCATTTCTTTCATTGTCTTTTAAAAAGACTTCATATTTACCATCTTGTTTTCGCTCACGCTTAATAACGTGATAAAGAAGCGAATCAATTTGTAAAAAGCTAGGCGCGAGTTCTCGAGCGGCTTCTTTTGATCCATCAAAGCGACTTACCGCTTCATCATAAATATGACGCATAAGCGCTTGCGCATGTTGCGTATTTGCGTATTTGTTTTTTCTAAGCGCTATATCCTTATAATGCCGCGCCAGTCCCACGATCTCCGTAAAATAAAAACCACGACCAAAAGCTTGACCGCCTTCCCCGGTGCTTAAGAAAGCGTAGTCGAATTTCTCGATGTTAGTGGCGGCGGTTCCGTGGTAGGCGATTTGATTTAGGACGTTATCAAGGACTTCAGATATAGGCGCGTTTCTAGATATCTCTATATCATTTAAAATTAGAGCGGGATCGACACCCAGGTAATCGGCTTGCCTTTGGAGGGTGGCGGCGACAAGCGTGGCGGCGGGGGTAGCTTCCTCCGCGGAAAAGCCACCCTCATTAACTAAGCGGTCCGTAAGAGTTTCGGCAAGGGACCTGGTCGGGGATTGACTCTCCGACGCCTGCCCCGACTCAGGCGCTTGGTTAGGGCTTGTGGAAGTCCCTGGTGGGTTGGCGGCTTGGTAAGCTTTCAGCTCTTTATGTATACTACTGCTTTTAACAAGCTTGTAGGTTTTTGATTTACCATTAACTGTCTTCTGATAAGAAAAAGAATCAGTGTTTGGATCGTAAGTGTACTCAATATTGCCAGCTCGATAAGTACCCTTATTTGGATCGTACGTTATCTGCGAAATATTTTGAGCGGCCATTTGCGCGGAATCACGTAATTTCGTGACTAATTCTTTTCCATTAGGAGGAATATCGTCATCAAAATATAATGATTCTGGGGGGCCTCCCACACGCGCGCCCGCCTTACTAGGGCCTGAAACCTGTGTGTCAAGACGAGGATTCCATATACCATTATTATCTATGGCTCTATAATCAGTTTCATAGCCATTATCAGCCATAACCTCATCAATTAAAGAAGCTACAGCTTTAGCGTATTCAACTCGAGACGCCTGAGATTTAGGACTATTTTCATACGCGTTAGACACGGCCACATATCTTTCCGTTATATCACGAGAATATGTGGATGATGAATCTCTTGAGATAATACGTTCTAAGCGATTTTCTAATTGGTCCATATACTGACGAAAATATTCGTCAATATTACTTTCTTTATTGTCTTCAAAAAACGCTCCTTCACCTTTAGGTTTTTGACCAGTAAGTCTTAAAGCGTCAATATGATATCTTTTCATCCTATCAAGATAAATTTCAGCGTTATATTTCGATCCTCCATTCGCATAGTCTCTAAAAGCCTTATCCGCCGTACGTTTAAACCGAGGATCTGGCATAATACCAGCCGCTTTGTAGATATCGTAGATTTTTAAAATTAGTTTTCCTATAGGTGTATCTTTACCAGCTTCGAGTTCTGGAGGCAGATTAGTATTATCAATCGCTTCAATATCCTCAGTCGAAGATTGAATTTCACCAGCCATTAGACTCGTAGTTAAAACAGTAATATCATTTAACGCTTTTGGATAATCTATCAACCCTTTCTGAAAAGCGGATAAAGTTTCTTGAATCTTAGCTACTATATTAGCGTTCGCGTTATTTTGGTCAATAGCGTTTAACGCGTTGTTGAATAAGCCAACTAAAATTTGAAACTGTTCGCTAGGATTATCAACAATAGGCTCAGAAGATGGAGCGACACCCGCTATCTCCGAATAAAAGTTTTTAAATAACTCTTCATAAGCGGCCACGGACGCTTCAGTCACTGAACCATTACGAACGTTATCGCCAAAACTTTGAACCGCGCCTAAAAACATAGGATCCACCAACTGGTTAGTGGCCTTGTATTGATCTCGAATCGCGCGAATTATGTTCATAATACGGTCTAAACTCGCTTGAGACAAAGGCGCGGCGTTTTGTCCAGATAAGGCTAACTGTTTTTCGGCTTGATATAACCTTAATAATATTTGTTTGAAAGCCGCGAACTGCGCGTTAGTCATTCCACTAGCTTTAGTAAAAGCGTACAAACTTAAAGCTTGAAAACCAAGACTTAATTCATGCCCTTCATTTCGCGCGCTATCAATATAACCAGTGATTTCTTTTTCGAGATTATCAACTAAATCTTTAGAGACGATAGCGGAATCGCTATCGATAGGTTTAGGAACTGTAATAGTTTGTCCATCAGCGGTTATAGCCTCAGTTACATCACTAGTAGGCGCGCTTTCGTTTTTATCGTTAATACCAAAAATAGATAAAATACTTTCCATTCCATCTTGAAGAGACGCGTTAGCGCCGTTTTTAAACGCCTTTATAAGCGCTTGTAAATTTAACGCCTGTTGTGGACTGATAAAACCACCCAATTCGATATAGCGATCTATCATCGAAATAAGAGCTTGGAACGCTCCTATCCCAGGACGATTAGCGATTTCCGTTAAGCTAGTCGCGAGATCAGCGGGGGTAGGAGCTGGTCCTTGTGAATTAGGTCCTTGAGGATTGGGTCCTTGCGGACTAGGTCCTTGAGGCCCAGGTAGTTGGGGTTGAGGCCCAGGTAATTGAGGCTGTGGCCCTGGCCCTTGAGGCTGTGGCCCTGGCCCAGGTAATTGTTGTTGAGTCCCAGGACCTTGGGGCTGTGGCCCAGGTCCTTGAGGTTGAGTCCCAGGTCCTTGAGGTTGAGTCCCTGGTCCTTGAGGATTAGTTCCTTGAGGCGTAGGTGGGGGTAGTGGGTTACTACGGCGGCGAACGCCACCTACCATGCCCATACCTATGGACATGACACCGCCTTCGACAGCTCCACTTAACACGCGGTCAATTTGAGACACACCAGGTTGAGAGTTATAACCAGCTCGTTTTTCTCCTTCCGATAACGCCCATTCGTCACCACCCTCTTGGATAGCTTCGCCAAGAATGTTTCGTCCAACACGATAAGAATAACCACCGAGTCCAGCTAGAGCTTTACCAAGCGTTAATTTACCAGCGGCGGCGCCAGCGTTAGGAGCTGGAGCTATGAGTTTACCTAAAGCGTTTTTTAAAGGACCAGCTATTTTGCTAATCAGTGAAGGACTTAGGGACTGGGCGGTGGACCCCATAATAAGCGCTATAACGCTCTTATCTAAAACGGCGCCAAACACACCATTAGTGATAAAGCCCATCACCGCGGAAAAGTCCGAAGCCATATCTCTTATGGTTAAACGCGCTTGTTCGGGAGTTAAACCGTTTTTAATTAATTCTTGATAAGCTGGGTTTTTAGTTATATCCTCATAACCAAACGCTTTCATTATTTTGTCATGGTCAGCGCCTTTGGATTGTAAAGCTTTATAAACATCGGAATTGACTAGCTTTTCCATATTTGGATAAAGCTGTTCAAAATTAGCGGTGGACTCACCCCAAAGCTGGACTGAGCCCGTAAGTCCTATAGCGCCAGTCCCAGCTAAAAAACTGCCGAAGCGATTAAGACTACCAACCCCTTGCGCTCCTTGGAATAGTTTACCAACACCCTTGACTCTGGTTAAAAACCGTAAGCCTTTAATCGCGCCCATGCTAGGTAGCATGTATGGAGCTAGCTCCGCCATGTCACCCAACATATAAAGAGCTTTTCTCGAGGTCGGGGTAAATGAGTCGAAATATAAAGCCGCTTTGGGACTAATTGTCCCCATAGGAGTATTGGCTAATTCTCTTTCTCTTAGTTGCTCATCAGCTCCAAGAGCTGTCGCGCCTCTAATTTTTTCAAAATATTGTTGGCCTTCTAGCGCGAATTCGCCAGCCTTTTGTTTAGCCTTTTGCTGGATTTCTGGGTCATCTGGATATAAAAGACGACTACCATATTCAAGACCAGCTCCTATGGTGTCAGCGCCAAACCTAACTAAAGAGGCCAGACCACGGGATCCTATATAAGCTAAGCTACTAGTGTCTTCAATAGCGGACCTAGCCGCGTTTAATGGTTCATTAACAGCCGTATTGATCGCGGATAACGCTAATTGTTGAGCTTCATAATCTGTAGGGAACGCCTCTAAAACTTGAGAGCGCGCCTTAGCTAAAACACCCTGAGCGATCTCTTCTTTTTGCGCCAAGCTTCCTAGGGTAAAATCAGGGTTTTCAGTTTTTTTCCTAACATCAGCGATAATATCAGAAATTCTAGCGTTAGCTTGCTTCTTATCTTGATATTCATAAAGCTTGACCAAATCATCTAGCTTCGGACCTTGCGTGGTCGGAGCGTACTGAACGGTCGGCATTTTAGGAGTTAGGTCTATAAATTGAACCATGATTAAACCTTTGACAATAAAGCGAGTAGTTGTTGATCGTAAACAGACGGTTGACTAGAAAACAAAGAAGCTCTAAGAATAGACTCAGCCTCATCTATCTTAAGGGACAGAGCCATTAACTTACCTCGAAGCTCTTCATCATACGCCTGGAATTTACTAAACAAATTCATGTCTTCTTGACTCTGAGCTAGGGCGACGCCTGGCGTCCCTTGGGGCGTAATCATCTTAAGTAGAGAAACGCCAGGGTTATTAAAAAAGCTATTAGGGTCGAATTCAGGAACCTGAGCGTCCATCGCGGATCCTAGACTTGGAGCGGATGAAAGCGGACCTCCACCGCTATGGTCACCACCCTTTTGAAAAGCTACCCAAGTATTTTTAATCTTAGGAATAGCGGCGTTGTAATCGCCTTTAAGAACATCATCAAGGGCGCCTAGCTGGTCTAGAAGAGCTAAAGCTCCAACGTCCTGGTTCTGGGGACTAAAGTTTTCAAATCCGTATTGACGAGCCAAACCGTTCCAGGTGGAATTTAAAAACTGATAACGACCAGCGGCGGTCGAGCCCTGGATTTTCATGTTAGGGTGTTGGTCCCCAGAAAACTGACGCCCAGTGTACTGAGTGTTGTAACCGTTGTTATCATACTGAGCGGTCCCTTCAGCTCTAGCGATCATATCTAGACCACCCCGAGCGTTAGGATCGTTAAGCAGAGCTTCTAATTCTTGTCTGGATCTAGCCATTAGCTTATCCCAAATAAAGAAATGATGTTATCTAATCCATAAGCATGTGACGCTCTATTAGGAGTAAATCCATTAGCGTCTATATAACTCTGAATATTATTAAATATCCTTTCATAAAGACTATCAGGGATATTTTTATTTTGAATAAGAGCCCTATAATCTTTTTGAGATAAACCCTTAAACAATTCAGGTAAACTTATATCAGACGTGGTCAACCACATGTCTCTAAGCTGTTCATTGCCAAACTGCGTGACTTGTAAGAACGCCAATTCTTGAAGATCTTGGTCACTACGTAGAGGAAATAAAGTTCCATCTGGAAAACGAATTATGTCACCCGCCGCTAAATCCCCACTTTTATCAAGCGTGTTAATGTCATGCGTTCTACCTTGTGACGTAGATAGGGGAACTAGTAAGTCCTCGCTAGGAGGGCTATCTGGAGCAGGATACGGATACGGTAGAGTTTCCACAGGCAAGGGCCTATCTGAATTAGGATCAGGATACGGATACGGATACGGTAGAGTTTCCACAGGATATGGTAGAGTATCCCTAGGCAATTGAGGTCCAGGTATAGGCCCAGGAGATTCAGGCCCAGTCAAATTTCCCCTAACTTGAGGGGTAGTAGTCCGTGACGGAGGTCCAGGTATAGGCCCAGGAGATTCTGGCCCAGTTAAGTCCCCTCTAACTTGAGGGGTAGTAGTCCGTGGTGGAGGTCCAGGTATAGGCCCAGGAGATTCTGGCCCAGTTAAGTCCCCTCTAACTTGAGGTCCACTAGGCGCTGGCGCTGGCGGTAGTGTCGCGGAATTTTGTTTATATCCACCATGTCTAGATTCTACTGGTGGCGTATACACATTACCTGGTTTTTCTGGAGCGCCAGTCCAATAATCCCAGGCGGTGACAAGAGCGTCATAAGCGTTTCCGATAAGACCTTTATCTTCAGGTTGTATATTTGTAGTATCAACATTATTTCTAATTTCATTAAACCATGTCATTAACTCTGTACGGTCTTTTGGAGGTCTCTTATACCGCTTAGTAAACTCAGCCTCAAGAGCCCCAAGCTGATCTTTAATCGGCAACTGATCTATAATATTGATAAAAGAGTCATCAGGGCGATTGGGACTCTTAGGGTTTTTATTCCATCTGTCTGGATCAACGGCGTATGTATTACCATTATCAACTAATCGATCCGCGTACCTTTTAGCTTCCTGAGCGAACTCTTCAGGCGTAGGCTTCCGACCATGCTGTTTCTCAAAATCATTAATAATTTGTTGCGCTTGTCCCGCTTTAGAATCTCTAGGATTAACGTTCGGGGGAGGCATAGTTATATCTGTTTTCGGGGGTGTCGTTTCCGTAGATCCTCCACCGCCAGAGCCAGAGCCACCTTTGCCACCACCAGCGCCACCGCTTCCACCAGCTCCACCACCTCCACCAGCTCCGCCGCCAAAGCTACCGCTTCTTTGTTGTCCCCTATAGTCCCATTCCTTATTTTGCTCGGCTAACGCGCGTAACATATTTTTCATGTAATTTTCATGATACGTCCTAGCGTTGCCTTTTTGAACATCGGCCCATGCTCTAGCGTTTTCCGTAAAACCAGGTTGAGCCAATTCACGTAGCTCTAGGTTCATCGCGTTTTCAGCGTTGTCCATCCCAGCTTTGTAGATTTCCTCATACTTAGCTCGGTCGTTCCAGTTAGCGGATATCGCCGCTTCCCGGCCTTGCATATAAGGAGTGAATATATCTGGTAGAAAAATAGCCATAGTAATTACTCAAATGTATGTGGCGTAGTCGCTTGTTGATTATTCGTTGGAGTCATCGCCACTCCAGCTGAAGATGATTGCATCACATGAGCAGGATAAGATGTAGCGAAACGATTTCTTACATAACCTAAAAAACCGAAGGCGCCATTAGTGGCCGCTTGGTTAGCTTGCGCGGCGTGACCTAATAAATCAGCGGCTAACCCTGAAAACTTAGAAGCGTTGGCTAGATTGTTACGACCGATATTTAGAAGACTAGCCTGAATATTGAACCTCTGGTCTTCTTCCTCAATAATCATTCGCTCTTCACTACGATAACCAAAGTTCACCGAATCATCTAAGAAGATATTTTTTTCTGTTTCTAAATCAGCGTTAGGACAAAGACAGTACTTTTTAGCTAACGTATCAAATTCCTTTTGCGCTTGCCCGAAACTAAGTTCCACAAATTGCGTGTAGTCACTTTTAGCTTTCGGATAGTTTGCCGTAACCACAGGTGTCGTTAAATTCTCAGCTATCTGAGCGTTTTCCAAGGGACGATATTTTTGGTTAAATCTATCCCATTCTTCCTGAGCTATATTAGCGTAGCCTTTAGCTATCTCATAACGGAGCTTAAAAATCCTCATCTGCTCCGCGGCTGACCAGACTCCCACAGCGAAAGCGATAACGGATAAAATGGCGTGTAGAGCGGTCTGGCCGATAGTGCTATATTCAGGCGCGGCCCAATGACAAAAACTAGTGTGAGTCTCTAGTTTAGGCATTTGGAACATTTGGTTGCCCAAATATACTGGACCAGTAAAACTAGCGCCAACGCTCATAAAACCCACTCCATTTCCATACGAGGTAAACCATCAACGGTTTCCGAGCCAGGGATATATTTCTTAGTTTTAACCCCCACGTTATCGCAGATTCTCATAGCCATTAATTGTCTAGCGCAACTAATGACTTTAACATTGATAATTCCATGTTCTTTAAACCAAGCTCTAGCTACCCTAAAAGCTTCTAAAGCTTTACCCTCTTCATTCCAAATATTTAACTCAAGATACGAATCGACAATATCGTAGGTAGTCGAAAGCCACTTTCCAAATAAAGCTCCAACTATTTCATTGTCGTCCTTCACTAATAAAAGAGAGTTATCGTCATCAGAGTGAAACCGAATAACATCTTCAGAAGTGACGGTCCTTTGACTATAGTAAGAAAGTCGAGCCGCGACCAGCTCAAATTCATTCTTTATGGGTGTAATACTAATACTCAATCTGGTTCCCTACCGATAAAGTCTATAATACTTTGCCAAAACGAAGGTTCAGGTTTCTTTTCTGGCTCTGGCGCGGCTTGCGACTCTTGTCCTTTTAAAGCTGGGTCAGATGGTTGACGATATTTTTCAGGTATATATGTCTTTTGGACAGGATATAAAGTCTTTTGTCTTTCTCGACTATAACCAAGAAAACTAAAATATCCACCCGCGGCCGCGCCAGCTTGATTAGCTAAACTACCAAACAGTTTGCCAGCCAATGAGCCATAAAGAACGCTGGCTCCAGCCATGTCACGACCTCTGGCTAAGACTACTTCTTTCCGTTTCCACCTACGCATCTCCATAATCATAAGTCTATTTCGCTCATTACGATAACCTAAACCCATAGAAGCGCTTAAGACCCGTCCAGAAAGTTTAGCGTAGTCTCTAAGTTTTTCTCCTATCGCTCCAGTCTCGTAGGGACTGTAGCATTTAATAGCCTCATAACCTTTGTTCTTTAGTAACGCCTTGCCTAAAGCCAAAGACCGGCCAATAGCCATATCATAATGCGGTTCTGTCTTAACATCCGCGTTTACTTCGTTTAGCTCTTTATCTTCTAACGGAGCGAATCCCGAGTTATACCAATCACGCCAGTTCCTAGCTATCTGATAATACTGCCTAGCTAGGTCCATCTGCTTACTAGAAATTTCAGCCGAGGCTACCGTATTAATAGCGGTCAAGGCCGCGGCCGCCACTTGCCACAAGCCTCCTACGGCTATACGTCCCGCGTCAGTCTCACCATGAAATATGCGACATGGATCCGCTATTATGGTCATACTTACCTTTTATACACATAGGAAGTACGCTCATTCATAAGAGTAAGCGATACAGAAAACTCAGGACTCTTATCCCCATACTTAGGGATTAACAAAAACTTTTCAGTAGTAAATTTAAAACCATCACGAAGAAAGTTTAATAAACCTTGTTCAATAGCTTCCGTTAAACCATAATAAGCTTCTATATAACAATTGGACTCAATCTGATAGAACGGTGTCATTCGACCGCCAATCACAAAGCCAACTACCTTTTCGCCCTCAAAAGCTAATAGCAGAAGAAGATTACGGTCCACCCATAATTGGACTAAAGGCACCGGATTAATATTCCAATGCTCCAGCCCATAAAATATTTTACCGCGCTTTTCCCAAAATTGGTGGTAAATTGGGACAAATAAATCGGCTAGGATTTTAATATTTTCCTCTATCGATTCAGTCGGTTCCATTATCTTATATTCAACCATCTAAACACCCTGCCCTAAAGTCATCGTAGCGGTCCCTAATTCCAAATAATCAACCGGCTGGTCGCCTTCTAGAATCACTCTGTACTGGTCATGGCGGCCTAAACGACCTAGGCGGATAGGCTTTTCGCCAGCGAACCTCGTATAGCTCAGACCATTAGGAGCTTGTAAAGTAGCGGTGACGCCTTTGGTTTTCACCTTTAAAGCGGTAGGACTAATGTCGCTAGGAAAATCCATATAAGCGGAGGCCCATAAATACTTTCTATAAGTATTCCCGGCGTTCCATTGCCAGATAGCGTCATCTTCCAACATCAGTAGTTCGCCAGCTTTGGTGACAAACATATCGTCTGGTTTATCAGATATAGTTGATAGTTGCCCTGAGTCATAACTTTTATATAATTCTAAATCAATTTGTAAAACAAAAGTTATAATCTCTGTAGAACAGAAAATCATTCCGTTCCAATACGCGAGAATAGCGGTGTCTGGTCTAATCAGGCGCCACTCCACCGCGCTATACCAAGGAGCCGTTAATAAGCTCCATTGACCTTGCGAGTTAAATAAAACCAAACCATCAGGCGAGCTATAGACCATACCAAAGGGCGTGACGATAGCGGAGTGTGGTCGGCCACAAGAGATATCCGGCAAGGGGACATCAGCGTCTTGGATGGGCCGTAGTTGGTTAGGGTCACAGGTGTTAGACATGTCGATAATAAATGGCTTAGCGTCTGTGGAAACAAAGACTTTCGTATCCAAAGAACAAGCGTTGACAATATTATAGGGGACAGTTATGTCGTTTCGAGCTGGCCAGTTCCAGGGCTGGAAATTGTTAGAAAAGTGGACCTGGTTACGCGTGACCCCCATCAGAATCCCAGTGTTATTAATAGTCTGGATATGTCGTAGAGTTTCCGGGGGGAGGCGATCATCTTCCGTGGTTAGGATTAAGCCTAGGTCTCTAGTCAAGACCGTGTCCGTAAAACTAGTCAAGGCGATATCCATAGTGACCATGAAATAATTAGTCACCGGCTCTTGGTTTTGGAGTTCCTCATCGCTAACTCGACTGCCTGTAGCTGTCCGGTACAGAGCCATGCCCACTATCCCCCAGCCTTCGGGAGGGGTGGCGAAACCTGAGACGGTCACAGGGGAACCGTCTTTGACTGTCAATTGACGAGACGCGGGGGAGGGCGCGGACTCTTCACCGTAGCCATTAATATAGGTGTATACGTAAGACCTAGCGTCCGAAGTTTCCCCATAACTTTCCGCTCCAGATACCGTTAAAACGTTCGTAGGGGCTGGGACGCCTAAGTAAGTGTAGTTAGACCCACAGGACTTGGTAGGCGTGACTTCAGGTCTAGAAGACCTACCAGTTAGAAAGAGCCGACCAAAGTCCACCAAATAATCTGTAGCCTCGACACAAGCGTCCCAAGAATAGAGACAACAGTCTCTAAGGAAAAAAGACTTACACTCCGTCACAGCTGGATATAGATAGGCTCGCTCTCGCCAAGGCTCCACCCGACCATTACACAAGGAGACATTCACAGCCTCGGAAGCTAAACCGATAGGCTTACTATGCTCAGACATCCGGGGGATTAATCCCCCAAATTTAGTGATCACAGGCATAGCTCAATATCCAAAACGCCAGGGGTGGTTACCGCCGTGGGGTAAGTAATAGACACTATATGGACGCCACTAGCGTAAGCCGTGGACGTTAGAAAATCGAAACCAACTAAGTTCCCATCTGAGTCGATAGTCCCAAAAGCTTGGACGCTCTGTTGGTCTATGGTTATCACTATGGAGGCGGGTAGCGTGACTAAGCCAGACCCAGTGGCGGTAGTTCCTAGATAACCTTTATAAGTTCCCCTAATACGACCGCCTACCACGGACGTGAACTGATAAACGACTGATTCCCTAGAGCCCTCAAAAATTGTCGAATGACGACCAGCTGGAGCTAAGTCTCCAGAAGCGACTTCGACCGCTGTGATTCTACCGTAGACATCGACTGTGACTTTATAGTTGCCAGCCTCTATAACTTCCTCACGCTCAAACTTCGCCGGCAGATTCAAAACCACTACCCCGCCAGCGTTGGTAGCGTTTATGACATTAGGCGTGCCCTGAATGTCCATAATACTAGTCGCGGTGGGCTTATCATACTTAATAACATGGCCAGCCGAATCTAAGGTGAAGCCATTATCATAAGGTCCACCTATACCAGAAGGTTGCGCGTGGGCTATTCTGTAAGGGCTCGCGGCCGCGCCAGTACCAGTTATGGGGAGGATATTAGGTGTGTCAGAAATAATTTTAGTGTCGTTAGGCGTGATTGTGCTGGCGATTATTAAAGGACTGTCGATTGTGCCATTACCCTCCATAGTAATGTTATCGCCGTTTTGCGTATATAGTTTAGTTAATAACTGCCCATTAGTCCGGGTGGTTAAATTATCCGAGCCTGGAGCTATGATAACTTCCGACTCAGGGTCTGAGCAGGGAGTAGGGGCGGACGCGCAAGGAGCGGGCGTAATGGTAGGAATCTCAGTTGGCAAAAAGCCAGTGATACAATTATTTTCAATCCTAAGACTTCCGTAAACCCCATCTGGTACACTCGCCCCAGGTCGATAGGTTAAGCCTAAGCCATCATATTCTAGGCTACCGCCCAACGGTAGACAGATATTAAAAGGAGTGTAAATCTTTTCAAGCGAAGCTACGCCGGAAGAGCAACGAGTGTTTTTTGGAGTATTACGGCAGTTCACATAACCCTCCGATAACCCATCCTAAAGTAGCCTTTTTGATTACGAGTCATCATTTCAACCTTAGCTGTTTGATAACCATGGATAAAACGACGTCGGTACTCTTGCGCGCCCGAAAGACTAAAAAACTCTTTACCAACCAACTCGAAAATAATAGATTTGGCGCCATTAATTAGCGTCTCATAGTAGTCATTAGCTATGACATTATCCACCGAGCAAGCGGTTCTAGTCGGTCCGGCGCTATATTCAATCTCAAATCTTTCTGGTTTAGCTGAGGCGGTTTTAAGCCAGATGGTGGACGGCGCCTCGAACCAACTCATATCCGTTTTAAAAGCGAACTCTGGTCTAACCGTATATCTTTGAATAGCTTGGGAAGGAGCGTTATGTCGCGTCTTCGCCACGTTAAGAATAGCTATAATCTCAGTGTCATCTTCAGGATCCAACGAGTAGTTATAAACGCCTGGCTGAGTTGTTATCTCAGTTTTATAACGGACCAAGTCACTCTCACGACACATGATTATCGCGGCTCTACGTAAATAATTAACTAATGAAGGTAGCGGTAAATCAGGAAAATCAACCTCTAAATCATAAGTTAATTCATCAAAGCGAGTCTTTGGGTGACTTTCATACACTATCATCAGAATTACCTAAACCGGTAGTGGCTATCGTTCCGCCATCCGATTTCCTCTTACTAGTCTTCTTAATACCCACCAGCGTAGTAAAAACCTCAAAATGTTTAGCCGCGATAGTGGCTATGGCCGGGTTGTTTTCGCCATCGACCATCTTAGCTCTATACAAAACATATTGAATGACCGGAGCGATAACTTTAAGCGGCACCTCCATCGCGTCATCATCAGGAATGACCGAACAAAGAGCGGCTACATATACTGTCAAGCCAGGTGGGACTTTAGGGAATAACTGAATAGACCGCCCATCGGGGGTTATACTAAACTCTCTAAGCTTAAAGCGATCAGGCGGTGGAGGCTCACACTCAGGGCCAGACCACCGGCCTTTTAAACCAAAGGGTCTAGATTTAAGAGTCTGAAAAACATTCCCCGCCGCGTCCGATTGCCCTAAGACATCTGACGCGTCTAGAGATGTACAAGAACATATCTCATAGTATTGCTGGCAACCAGTGAATTCCAAGACTACAGGTTTCGCGAACCACCCTGGCTTAGTGCCAGAGATTATCTGACAACCTTCAATAACGTAGCCTCTTAACTGTTCTTTGGACCAGGTAGTGAACTCATGCCCTGGCGCCGCGTCATTTAAATCAACCGCCAGCTTGTACAGTATGTCGTTGACGGTCGCCATTTAAAATTCCGGCGCCACGAACTTTTGACCTACAACGGTAGCGGCGTATGGCTGAGTCTTTGGAGCCTCATATCTTTGGGACTCTATCACAGACGAAGTCACAACCCTATTACCTGTTGAACCTAAAGGCGGTTGACCTACCCAATAGACTTCCTCTTCCCGACCGTCAGCGTCACAGCAAACGAAAATATCGCCGCGGTTAGCGAAGACTTTGTGCCATGGGTAGATCATGCCCGTCTTTTTATGTTTAACGCAAGGAGCTGTCGGCAAATTAACATCTAGATTCTTAACGCCTTGGCGCTGTAAATCTTCCAAACTAGGCATGGCGCCATTTTGAGTCTGCCCTATCATAATAGCCTCTTACCTCGTTTTCTTTTTAGAGCCAGCGTAACCGACTTTAGAAGCTTTACCAGCGCCTTTACCAAAGCCGCCAAGCTTAACCTCAGAAGTAGTGGAGCTAAGAGCTTTGCCCTTAAAGCTAGACAGAGGGCCAGCGGTTGGCTTCCGCGCGTCGCGGCCCAGTTTGTAATCCGTGTAACCCATAAAAATCTCCTTATTTGAAGCTAGGGCAAGCCAAGCCAGTGACCCTAGAAGTCAGATAGAAATCGTACAAAGCGTCCTCGATTTTAATCCCAGTGGGTAAGGCCACAATCTTGATTCCGAGAATTAAAGCCCCAGTCTCGTGACGCCTAGGAATCGGGGGCACGCTGTTATCATCGTGGAATTCCGGCGCCACATACAACGGCTGAATAAAACCAGAGGCCGCGCCATTGGTTAGAGTACCGCCACCGGCGTCAGTGCCAGCGGGGATATCGCCAGTGACCGTAGCGGAAGCGATCTGACTCAGCCAAAGAACCGTTGAAGAAGGGACATGTAAAGGAATAGGGGTAATCCCTTGAGCCGTGGCCGCGTCCGCGAAAATGGGCAACTCCACCGGCGGCAAGAACTTATTATAAGGATCCGTGGGATCGACCTGGACTAACTGCCCAGTCATAGCGACAGTGACCCCAGCCATAGTGGGATCGGCGTTATTGACGTCGAAACGGACCATTTCAATCCAGTGGTTACACGGAACGACAATCATCTGAATGATATCGTCCACCGCGAGATTGGCGAACTTAAGGTTATCCCTCTGCCATTGCAACTCTCTAGGCTTCAAAGGACAACCAGCCGGATAGTTGACCGACCCTGCGGCGCCATTGAAGTGGGCGTTAAACGGCGGGGAAGTCTCCCCATAGCCATAACGACCAAAAGGGGGTTTATACAAAGAAGGATCCCCCGCGCCCTGGCCGTACCGGATAACAGGAGTTCCCGCTTTAAAAATCTGAGCGTCCATCCAAAACCTCCATTAAAGACTCATATCAGGGTCGAAATACCCAAAAGGAATAACCAAGAAGTTAGGGTTGAGCATAGCCCCACCCCAGACAGCTAACATCTGGTACTTAGTCACCCAAACATTTTCCGCCTTAGTGATACGCTCCCCAATAATATCAGCGGCGTAAGCGTAGGCGTCCCGATGACCCGCGATCATATAGAAGCACTGATGACCGCTATTAAGCATAGAAGGTAAGTGATTAGTCTCAATAACATTGAAACCATCCACTAAGTCATGCCACATACCATCAATTAGTGTAGACTTGGATCCACCAACCATAGAGACGTTGGCGTAATTCGATAACATAAAAATGTTACGGAACTCACGAGGAACCACCAAAAACATCTCATTGTCAACCCAGTGGTTTTGCTCTTGAAGAACAATCTGCATTGTGCCTAAGAACAAAGGCAGGTTAGTTGGGGTGATACGAAGAGGCGCGGCCTTAGACCCCAGGTTGTGATTCGCGTACAAACCAGCGTTGTTACCTTGGTTATGAGGATCCACGCCAGACACCAGCTCGCTAAAAACCCAAGAGCGTTGGTGCTTGACAAAATTCTCGTAGCAACTCTCGAGAATTTTTTCCTCATACTTCGGCCAATCACAAGTCCAATGCATTTGCACATCATCGAACTGTAACGCCAAGTAAGCCGCGTAACAAATGGACAGCTTGGTAGCGGTAAAGGTGGCGCTGTTATGCACCATCTCTTGACCCAAAGAATAGCTGTTCCAATCCCCAACATCAGGAGCTTTAATAATCTGAACTTCTTGGGCGCAGGAGGTAATCCTTTCCTGAATTTCAGAGTTAGTAATCTCCCCAAGAAAATCATGCTCGTAGTAACGATCCATAATTTTCTCGTAAAGATAAAGCTGAGCCAAAGGAGTATTAGCTAAACCCCCTAAACCCGAAGCTTCCTGGATATTAACCGTCATGAATAAAATCCTCCGTTAAGTGGACGCTCGCGTCACAGTCGATACATCTTGCTGAGCCAGCTTTCGGTAAGCCGCCCGTGATATCTTTCCCGTCCGTATCATATTAAGGCGATCACGGCGCGCCTTATCCGCGTCAACATTTGTGGTTACAGAAAATTGAGGGCTAACCGCGGCTCCACCCACCTGAGCGATATCCGCCGGATTATGCCGCCCCAAAGCGAAGTTTTTTAAATGATTAACCACCGCGTCAAAATTGCCAGCTTGAAGCTCCTTATTCAAAACCTCTTCCGTAGTTTGCCGAAAACCAGCCTGGAAAGGAGTCTTAAGATAAGTGGCGTAAGCCGGCGACTTAACAAAATCTTTGAAGTTAGGGATAGCCGATTCCAAAGCCGCGTAGAACTTAGTCCGGTTTTCCTTTTCCAAAGCCTCTTGAGAGCCCTTAATCTGACCCTCAATTAGCTTACTTTGCTCCGTAAGCTTAGCCTCTAAGTCCCGCCTCGCTTGGTCCTGCTCAGCCTTTAACTTATTGTACAAAGGCTGAATAAGTTTTTTAGCGTCATCAGGATCGAGAGACACGTATTCAGCCCCTTCGCCGCTAAGCAGAGCCTCAATCTCTTTTTCCTTTTGTTGCCGGTTAAACTCTTCCAGCTGAGCTAAACCATCTTTATATCGCTGTTCTTCCTCTTGCCTAGCTTGACGCTCAGCCGCCAGTAAAGACCTAGCGTTTTCCAATTCCCGTTGAAGCTCAAAAGTTCGCTGGTCAGCTACCGGCTCTACCGGAACTGGCTGAACCGGAACTGGCTGAACCGGAGGTTCCTCAATAGGACTCTGGGGAGCTGGTCCTTCAATACGATCCCAAGGACCATGAACAATCCCAATATTTTCCACTTTATGGCCGAAAAAAGGGTCTTGCCCCACAGGAGACTGAGGCTCTGGAGCCGCTGGAGTCGCTGGAGTCCCCGGAGCCGCCGTAGCGTTCCCGTTATCCAGCGCGGCTTGTCTTTCCGCCAATGTCTTTCGGACCCAATTAGTCCTAGTTCTGCCCATTAATCACTCCTAATGTAGAAAGTTCTTTTAAAATATTTTCAGTTTCAATCCATTGACCATAAAGAATCAAAGCCGATTGTCGAGCTTCCTCATCTGTCAATGCCTTAATAGACAACTTATGAAACCGCTCTTCGAGGGTATTTGCGCGTGATTGAAAATACGCGACAACCTGTTTATAGCAAGCCGTGTTAGAGGCGACTATACTTAAAGGATGATCTTTATTTACCACCATTACGTAAACTCATAATCTTTTCCCTAATGGGATTGACAGTCACTACCCTAGCTGTTGGCGGTTTAGGCGTCGTCTTAATAACCGGTTGGCGAACCACCCGGTTAGACGCGACCCTATTTCGACACGTAGGACATGGTCTGCTGTTCATAATCACCTCATTTCCAACGACCGGCTAAAGACATAATCTTCGCGTAGATAGGCTTAGAGCGAAGTCTCGCGCATTGTTTCCTTTGCTCTTGATAATCCCGCACAAGCAAACGTTCCTTCCGAGCGTCCTCATAAGAGCAAGAATCCCTATTCTCCATATTCCAAGGATACTCGGGCATTTTCTTAGGCAGTTTCATAAACGCTCCTTAAATAACGGGTAAAGCGAAAGCCGGAATCGCGTACTGAACTCCAGCCACGGTAATAGGACCAAGCCATAAATTAGGAGTTCCTAAGATTCCAGTCCGCTGACCGAAAACCGAAGTGGGTAAATAGCTATCCACATCGTAGGTAGGACTTTCAGCGGAAGCCTCGAAGGTTGGAGCTAGCCCAGTCAAGGTCACCGGCCACTCCGCCGTAGTCACGCCATCGGTTTCGGTGATGGTCAGGGTGCTAGTCCCAGTCACCCATTCGACATTACTGATAGCCATGCCACCAGTTCCACCGCCACCGCCGCCACCTCCGCCACTACCACAGCCTTCGCAGACGCCTAAGCGAATAGCGGCTTCGATCTGAGAGGCGGACATCAACCTCGTGCCAGGGGACATGGGTTGACCATCGGAATTAGAAAAGACCTCAGCGATTTTACTAGGAGACGTGGCCGCGGCCAGCTGACTAACTAACTCGTCCCAAGTGGCCACCTTAACGCCGGGCCCTAGAGCTAACCCAGACCCCGACTTTAGATTACCCAGAATATTAACGGGGTCAACCGCTTGCTCTAGGGTAACTTGCCACGAGGTTTTGTAGTCTTCGATATCATCCGTGACCTTAGTCTTGAACGTCTCGATTTCGTTGTCCACTTTAGTCTCGAACGTGGCTATATCGTTGTCGAGCTTAGTGGTCAGATCGCTAATAGCGTGATTGATATCAATCTTGAAAAGGTCGTATCCGGCGATTAACGCGCCTCTAAAAGTTTCTGACTTAGACTCGTAGTCGAGCTTAGTCATGATTTCCGTGTCAGGAACTAAGGGCAACCCGTTAGTGGAGTCTCTAAAGACCGCGGCCACTTTAGCGGGATCTGGATCCGACAACACCGAGCCAAGTTGAAGAGCTAAGTCATCCAAGATGGACTGGTCTATATTTAAAGTTCCAGTTAAACTAGCGTCTTTTAAAGTCAGATCTTCCGCGACGCCCCTAATGATACTAACGTCTAAAAGAGTCAGCTCTCGGAAAGTTCCACCACGTAGAAACTCAACAGGTCCACAGCTAGGCATTAAAAACCTCCAATTGATAGAGCTGAATTCTTACTTAAGGAATTTAAAGGATAGACCTTTAAATATATTTGGACAGAACCCGCCGCTACAGGATCATTTAAAATCAACCTATACGTTCCAGGAATATCCAGTATCGCCTTGTTATGACACGCCGATAAATGCCAAGGGCAGCCATGAAGCGCTAAAGGACCTTCCGCTATTATTTCCACATAAGAATTCGAGCCAGCTTTATTAATCACGCCGCAAGGTCTGTCTTCCGGTATAATGACATTCCCAAGTTCCACCTGGTTTAGACAAGCTCGTTGTTTAGTCCAAGGTAAGTCAGGGTCTATGGGCACGCTAATGTCTAAAAAACCATAAGCGGACAGAACGCCAAACCACCCTGACGTTATGTAGAAAAGCTCGGAGCTTTGCTCCAGAGACTTATCATCGAATAACACTAAAGAGGTAGCGACAGCTTCTGTCATCGCGTCACCGGAAACCCTGGATTAATTCTTTCAATATTCCACATGTAGTAGTCTAAGCGAAAATCACCGCCTAACATATCAGTGTCTTCAATCTCAAACCTATACACTCCAGGTAGAGTGATTAACATTTGAGGATTATCAGCTGTTAATATCCAATTATCAGCTCCTGATAATGTCATACGTTGGATATATATGTCAGCGACATTAGTAAAAAACGTACTAGAAGCCGCATTACAATGACTGGCTAAGGGCATAATTTGTGACGTAATGATATTAGTAAAAACTTTTCTGTTATCAGGCAAGTTATGAGCCTGTAGCATACAAGCTTTACCCGAAGTTATAATAACATAGTCAGAATATACTTGTTCTAACGGAGAGTCAGGTGAAAATAAAACAGTTCGACCCTCTTGTTTGCGAGAAAAGCTATCTTCAGCTTCCCAGCCCGTCATAGGCATAGGCATTACTCACCTCCAGATTCCAAACAGATAACCGATAATACAACCAATAAGCAGACCTCTGATCGCCGCGCAGCACGAACAGTCTAAGTAAAAGACCTTATGGAAGAGCTTAAAGAAAATACTCTCAGTCTTAGGCGTTCCATCGGCGTACTGGCCTTTACAGAAGTTAAGCCACACATAAGCTCGCCATAACCTAGGCCACTTAATTAACCAGCCCTCAAAACGTTCCATAGGATCAATCATGGAGGTTACCTGTCTTATCCAGTTCCATTAACTCGTTGAACAGAATCGTGGTTAATCTCACGTAAGCTTTCCACAGCCTAGTGTTATTAGGTGGGGTGACCACAAAGGGATCCTGCCAAAAAATCCGTTGGTCTTTAGCGGAGCCTAGAGTCCCAATGGCGGAATAGTGCTGTTCGCCTCGACCTTCCACTTTGACGACAAAGCCCCCATCAGATAGAACTTTAGTGACAGTTCCGTAACCTTGACCAATAACAAACACTTTGTCAGTTATTTTAACGTTTAATTTACTCACATCGGTACCTCTTCAGAAACCACAGGCGCGGTCTCAGCCCCAGTCATAGCTTCGGGAGGCGTACCCCCTTCAGTTGGTGGCCCGTTAGGACCAGCCGCGGCCGCGAAACTAACTTTAGCCGCTAACTCAGACGGCACTCTCATAGCCAATAAAGTCTTTTGTAAAGCCCAATCAACTAGCGGAGTCACAGAAGCGCCTAACTGAGCCCCCACAGAACCAATTAACTGGAGTAATTCTAGAGCGTTGTTTCGCTCCATCTCTCTAGCTAATAGACCTAAAACACCCTGAGCCTGAACTTTACTATCGCCTTTCAGAGACTCATCGTCTTCATAAAGCATGTTATAGCCATAAAGAAGTTCACCCATAGGTAAAAAGACTGTCTCATCTATATTACCCACAGCGGCTTGTAATGATTTTACCGCGTTACTCTGTAAATTAGCCATACCTCTAAAGGTTCTATTGGCTCCAGTCCCTTCCGCTGTGCCATGCAAAGACGCTGGAACATTAGTAACTATGTGACTTAATTCCATGAAATACTGCATTAATTGCGACAAAGCGGGTAACGCGTTAGGAGCTGTATAATATCTTAACCCAGGCGCTTGACTACCTAATGGATCGTTGTCAGCGATAAAAACCGTGCCTGGGGAACATTGGACCAGCTGTTCATCAGTCATAAACTTAGAAAATCTAGCCCGGTCTATCTCCGTAATAGGCTCAGAAGCCCCAGCCATGTTACGAATTAGGTAACGTAGGGCCACCAAGAAAGCCCGCTCCACGTCACGAATACGTTGGCCTATGCCAAAGTTAGCTATCCTATCCCTAGTCCTATAAAAACTAGCGGTGAAAACAGGCCGAATATTGACCGTAGGGTCTGGGGCCACGAAAACTTGGACTGTGTAGCCGCCAATAACCGTGATAGTGGCGTCATAATATTTACCTGGCTCCAGCCCGCTTAAGCCATACTCAGCTAATTCCCGACCTGAGACTAAGCCGTAATGGACGAGAGCGTCGATAGTGCCGGTGCAGTTGGCCCAGTAAACCATCTGACGGTCGGGCTGGTCCGGGTTAGAAGACATCCACCGAAAATTGTAGAGGTCCTTAGTTTCCGTTTCCACTAAGACCGCCTCAACCTGGTCTTTTAGATAGCTCTTCATCTCCTTCATTTCTAGAAGGTGACGCCTGGTCATGCGCTTCCGTATGAAGACCGCCGTGCCGTCCTGAGTCGAACGAGAGTCTGGAGAGTACCAAAAATCCCAAGGTGATATAGCTTCCCAGCTATAGAACATTTCGTTCTTAACTTTTATCCTATCGTTACTCCAGCTCAGCCTAGGCTTCCTAGTGGGAATAGGACCATGTAAAACTCCATAAGGATAGAAAACAAAATTGTATAAAAACGAAGACATCGCCTGTCGCCAGCTTCCTTCCACTAACTGGTCGAACATAAGCTTTTCCATATTACGAGAGGCTTCCTCAGCTAACTGAGTTTCCTTGCCCCTGACCTGAGCCTTCACATTTCTGAGTAAAGTAATCAGGTCCATTTCTAAGCCATTGCCAGCGAAGAGTTCTTGTTTAACTAGATTTAAAGCCTCCAGCTGACCCCGCTCGGAAAGGTCTGGTAGAGGGGTAGGCTTGATAGTCCAAGGCAATCCATCGGCGGAAACTAAGCTCTCGATAAGAAAAGCCTGAATCACGCCTCCCTTCATAGCCGTCAAACTGATGTAAGCGTCAACGCCAAGTTCCTCCACCACCTCTCTATCCCTAGGCGATAAGATACTATTGGCCTGTTGATAACATTCCTCGAGGACAGTTTTCAGACACTTAGAACCAACCAACTCAATGGATTGCCAAGCGACAGCTTCCCTATATCGCTTCATAACCAGATCGGCTAATTTGTCCTTCGCTTGGACCGTAACTTCGGTGGTTCCGTAGTCAAACATTAGTTTCTCATTATCCTCTGCCGGACAGTGTTCTTTCTAACTAAACTCTGATTAATCATCCAAACTTCAGGCTCTCTGGTGATAGCGCTCTCTCGATTAATATGAAGAGCTAGGTACTGCAGAGAGTCAGCTAAGTGCGAGGCGGCGTTCTTTTCGGGAGATGGAGAATAGCTTGACTCGATGGAGCCCCGCAACCGGTGCTTAGTGTAATGATAACCATTAGGCCCATCAGCGCCCTTCATGGCGTCTATCAGGTACTCACAATGGGGGGAGATTAAAAGCCCCCCAATGTTAATATTTAGAAGAGCCGACACGGCGGCGATACGTGTCTCCGGTCGGTTAGTGGTTCTTTGAGCGATAGTAAAACCCGCGCTAGCCATATGCGTGGTCGGTGTCAACCCTGTGTAAGCGTCTCTAGCGTTCGCGGGGTCCACGACTATAGTTACCGGACAATTTGAGTAACGACCCTTAATCAAAGGTATGAGCCCCGAATGTAAGAAAACATCTAAGCCTTCCTCATCGCCAGCTAACTCGTCCGTAATACACCAACGACCTTGTTGATACTGAGCCAAAACGGCGGCTGGGTGGATACCTGAAGGGTCACAACCTACTAAAAGTGGCTCGCCTAGGAGAGGCTCAATCTTAGTTCTAGCCACGTGTTTACTCGGGTCAAACATAGGCCAGACCGCCCGTCCGCTTTTGGACTCTGTCTCGAGCAGACAGTAGAGGGACTTAATCTCATCTGTCTTGCCCTGGGTTAAAAGAAGAGCGATCTGTTTTTGATAATAGTCAACCCCTCCGGCCAAGTTTTCTAAATTCTCAGCCTCGGGATTGACGATATAATATTCTTTCCCATACTCGTTTTCCTCGCAGAAAGCGGCGGGAGGTTGGACAAAAGAAGCTATGGGATAAACGCTATTATTTAAATAAGTGTTTTCTTTACCAAACAAGCCCCATAACCAGTGGCCTTTAGGTGGACGGTTAAAATCCATTATGAGCCCACTCCAATAGATACCACCCAAGTGAGCCGCGGGATATCGACCGCCCCTAATCTTAGCCGCGGACATAACCCCAAAGGGAACTTCCGTAGCCTCATTAAGCCAAAGGCCGGTCCAGTTAGACGACTTCAATTTTTCCGCCACATCGGCGGTGTCCGAAGACCAAAGGTCGAACTCGACCTGACAGTGAGTGCCGTCCGGCAAAGGCCCGAAATTGAACACCCCATGTAAAGGAGCGTTGCCCATAGTTATATGGCCACTACCTGGAGGCATAACCTCCATAATGGACCTACGCGTCGCCGACACTAACCTAGGATAATCAGCTCGAATAACCCCCCAACGCGAATAGCGGATACTTCGGCCATTAACCGCCGGCGCCGCTGGCTGAGCCATGGAATAATAAAGGAGATCCATGGCGCAGATAGTGCTTTTCCCCGAGCCGAACGGACCCATAATCATCTTAATGTCCGCGTCAGACTCATGGAAAAGCTTGCCAGTATGGGTGGGTTTATACTCAAACATCGTTAGATGTAACCTCTAAATGTCTTAACTTAGGGTTATTAAGCTGAGGTATATTAATTTGTACATTAACTTGAGACCCTACGGCTTTCTCCGCCCCAGGTAAAGCGTCCATACCCACGGACCTAGCCAAAGCCACGAAGGCTTTAACAAATTCCGCTAAGGGCGTGTCGGGGTCATGGAGCCTGGAGTACAAAGTCTCGACTAAACGAATAAGCATTTCCTCAACCCGGAACACATAAGCCGCTCGGTGCCCTAATTCCTTAGCTCTGGCGATTTCCGTCTTGTAAGCGGCTACAACTTCGGGTTTATTAATGACTTCTAGTAGCTCACTTTCAGTCATTTGATAGGACCGCATTATCGAATCGAGCGTAATCTTAACCTCGCTCGATTGCGGTAGGTCCATATAGACCAAATCTTTAACTAGATTGGCTGTTGAATACTTCATAAATCGCCTTAATGCGCATCCTTATCAGTCGGTTCGTATGATATAATTACATTATTTTTATCTTTTCCTTTATCAACAACCAAATCATACGCTACAGTGACAGTCTTTCTGTCAGCTTTAGTAGTGACATAATCCTCATGAGCTTTCAAAAGGTCCGGTAATGTCAACGCTATCCTCGCGTTCAACACTACTTTCTTCACATTACCGAAGTAACTAGCGAAAGATTGCCAATCCATAACGAGACCCATAAAAGCGGGGACAGATAATTCGTAATCCTGGCAATCGATTTCGTAAATAAAATCCTCGGTGTCGGCGGACTCTAGCTCTTCCGCGAAATCATCAATATCCATAACTCACCTCGAAAAGAAATGAACCGCGGCCGCGGTCAAAACAGCCGTCCCAAAACTAGAAAGAAGCGAAAGCTTCAGTTGCGCGTCATGTAATTCCTGAAATTTATGACTTAACGTCATATTACTCTTTTCTAAATCCTCTATTTTATGCTCAAAAAAAGTCAACCGCTCGGTAAACCGATTTATATCCTCCTTATTTTTGGCTGTATCATATCCTAATTTTTTTATCTCATCAAAAGCCGCGCCAATATTCTCCGCATTTTTCGTAATACCGGTAGAACGCTCGGACAGAAGTGTCTCTATCCTAGTTAAAGTCATCTTAATTTCTATGATATCAGCCTGAGTTTCCATCTATAACCTCTTATTAAGACAGTTGACTTTTTTACGATTCGATCTATATTAGAAGCCACAATTACATCGGGGGCTTACTCATGGCTAAAACTACGTTTTGGGTTCTTCTTCTTATCCTTTTCGTCACTAGTCAAGCTTTCGCCGCGGAGACTAAAACCGCGAACTTGACGTATTTTGAAACCACTAAACAAGATCTAATAAACGCTCTAGGACCACCTGAAAAGGTACAAGTAGACGAATATGGAAACGAAGATCTCGGATGGGGTCTCCACATATATATAGGACCAATCATTCCTAAAGAAAATACAATTTACGAACTCACCATCTTTGACCCTAGAGTTGGGCGAAAAGAGTTTTATAAAGTTCACACTGTACACGCTACATTCAGCAAAAAGACAGGTAAATTAATTAATCTCATGATTTCATAATTAATTAGAGAGGATTCTATGTTTAACATACTTAAAACCCTAGGCGTTCTGGTCCTTTTTCTTTCAGCTTATTGCGTGGCTCCATCTGATAGCTACGCGGATGACGCTTTCTCAAAAACGATTTCCGTTTCTTTTGGGTTCACTACCCAACAAGACTTAGTGGCAAGGTTAGGCTATCCAGATAAGCAAAAATCCATCGATGGCGAAGCCACCCTCGTGTGGGTCCCCAAATATCATTTCCCAATCCACTATACTGTGTATATTACCGACATAAATGGCGGTGAAATTACTCGAAAAGGTAAACAAATAACCGCGTTTTTCAGCGCGCAGAACGAATTATATAAAATTTACGTACAAGATTAAGGTTTAATTTATAATCCATAAATTTTTTGGCGAGACCTCCAACAGTATAGCCACTAAATAAACCCGTGGGCTAAAACACCACGCTACTTGGAAATTTCCTTATGATTAACACGGCTAAAATATTAAGCATTCTATGTCTAGTTTTTCTCGCCGGATGTGTAGGTATATATGACCACCCAGCTACTGCCCCTTACAGCGCCACCGTTGTCTCCCCAACAAAAACTATCAGCGTGATTTTTGGTAAGACAACTCGACAAAGCTTAATTTCCACTCTAGGACAACCTATGTATATGGGTTCCCAAACAGGCGTGGGATCTATGCTTTCCTGGATGTATGCCATGAATAATCCCGCTCGGTTTATAGTCCATGTTACTGACAGCACTGGTGAAACGATTACCCTAACAGGTATTAAGATTGACGCTTATTTCAATCATTCAAACATACTAGTCAATATAATGGTACATGGTGGTTGACCCTCCAAATCTAGAAAACTAACGTTCAAGATTAGCCTAAGCATATCGTGTAGTTGAAACGTAGCCTACCCGCTGGTGGCGCGGTGGAGGTCAGTTCGATACTTGAATAAACGTACATCACGCCTGTGGGTCTCAACACCGTCAACACTTGGGCTCTTCTAGAAGTAGTTGTCACATCTATATGGGTTAGGGCGAGCCCACTATGACTAGCATAATTCGCCATAGCGTCCGCCGGAATACTGGAAAAATCCACGGTCATTAAAACGAAGCCAGCGGTGGGACTAGCCGGAGTATTCACAATCCCCTTGACCGCGATCATTCGCGTCATGGGATTCCACAAAACTTTTAACACGTCCTCGACCGTAGTCACATCAGTACCCAAGACATAGGGTAGAGGGACCCAGGGGTTGACGTCTTCTAACTTCATCCCAGCGGTGGTCCCTGTCGGGACTAGCTCACCAGTGTCTGAAACATAGTATGGTCTCGCCATCTCCCCCCCTAAACCTTGGTGTAATAAAGTGTAATGTTGTAATACCAATCCTGACTAACATCTCCTAGATAAGATAGATGACCGCTACTAGTGTCAAGCCCAACATCTAATCTATTACCTACAAGATAACATAAGGGGATAATATATTGGTCAAGCAATGTAGCGGCGTTTGTTTGATGATTGGAATACCTTTGAGCATAAGGCAATCCATAATGCACCCAATTTGTAGACCCAGCTCTAACGTGGCCTTCATATCTCACAAAGCTACTAACATTATCAAAGCTTGTAATTGATGTACGAATGGCTGTATTGAGCGCTGTCGGTTTAGTTACAGCTCCACTGAAGGTTCTACGATATATCGGCTTCCCATCAATCCACGTCTCACCCGTCGGTCGCTCGGTCATGCCATACGCGCCGTTCCCCGCCACCGGCATATCCTCGTCCGTCACCACCACTGTCCGGCCCACAAGGGTAGGGTAGAGCCCACTATCCGGCGGGTCTTCCAACGCCGCTAGCTCCGCCTTGGTAAGGAAGACCGGCGTCACGTCAATCTTACGGACGGCGTGCGAATCCTCGGTTGGACCTACGGGCAGATGTAATTGAGCCCCTAAGTTTATCGTAGTCATTAGGCCGGCGTGACCTCAGCGCTTAAAATCACCATGTAGCTATCCGAACTAGACGGAGCTTTAGCGAACTCAATCTTAACGGCGTTGTCCGAGGGCCTCGACACCGCCACATAAATGTCAGCGAAGGTGGTCTGGTCAATGACGTTGACCAAGACATTCCTCGTATTCCAGCCGTGGTTGAACGTAAATTCCGTAGTGGACCCATCGCCAGTGACAGGGAAGGTAAGCCAAGCCACCCGCTTAGTCCGACCCACGAAAACCTCGAACTGGAGCGAGGTGGAGTTCAGGGCAATGGGGCCATCAGTGATTAGCACATAAGTAGTGTCATGGCCGTCAGTCCCCTGGTTGACATGGACCTTAACCCCAGGAGAAATATCGCTGGAGGCGTCGAAGTCCGGGGAGCGGGTCAGGACATAAGGAACGGTCGAGCCATCGCCTAAGTCGGTGACTTCGTAGATCCCGTTCTGGGTTAGGTCAGTCTGAGCGGTCAGAAGGATCCGGTCGCCCACGGCGAGAGTTAGCCCATCGATAGTGGGTAGGACAGTCGAAGTGTCGGGACCAGTCAAGACATTGGCGGCGTAAGTCCCAGGGAGGTTAGTGACGCTCCGAACTCTGACCGCGGCTTTGTAATGTTGGCCGACGCTGTTTTCTAAATCAACTAAACGAACAGCGTGGTTAGGGTCAGTGGGGGTAGCGTCGATAAAAAGATTAGAGCCATATATGCGGTCCATTAATTACTCCTTATATAGCGCGGACTATCGCGGTCCCCGCTTTAGGATTAGCGAAGATAATATCAATATGATTAACCGTGGCGGACGCCCAGTCAGCGGTAGCGAAGATCCGCTCACCAGTCGATAAGAATGTGTCGATAGCCAACTCTTTAGTTCCCAGATTATGTTGAATCGACCAAAGAGCGTTGGGCGTATCTTGGATAAAAGTGTAGCTAGAAGCGTGGACGCTTACTCTATCCCCAGCCTCCACCACGCGAGCTTGGGGTGGCGTCACATTAGCGTCATAGACCATATACTCAACATTAGCCATTTTCTTCACCAGCGTAGTAGGGGATTAACTCGAAGATACCAGAGGTCCCAGTGCCTAAGAACCATTTACCGGAGGCGGGGTGGTAACGTAAGCGATAGCCTTTAGTGAAATATGACCATAATCTAGTATGCGGATTCATCATATAAGATGTTTGTAAATCTTCAGATAACGTAAAAGGCTTGAATGAAGCGCCTAAATCCGTAGAAAAAGCCCCACGTGATCCATCAGTCGAAAGAGTCAAGAGAATACGATCCTTATAGCGACCAAACCCTTCAACAAACTTACCCCATGAGGCTAATGAATCAGTCACAGGACATGAAGACACTTCAGAAATTGTTAAAGTATTAGAAACTAAATTACCAGCCATACGATGTAATATGTTAGTTCCACCGTATTCATAAACGAAAAAATCCCTCATAGGTTTAGATTCACCAGCGAAAAAAGTATAATCCGCTGAAAAATTCACGAAAGGATTTATTGTATTTGAAGCTACATAAGTATTAAAAGTACGTCTAACTGCGACATGTATTGCATTATGATTATTACATGTAAAAGTAAACACATATCCTGAATCAACAACATGGTCTCTAGTATATACATTATTAGATGTCCAAGGACCACCAAAATTACCAGTTAAATCACCTGACAAAACAAAAATATTTTGAGCGCTATTACCAGCTATACCAGTTAAAAAATATCTAGAAAATGCGTAATACATATCAAGATTGTATAATCCACTAGAACTAACTGGAGTTTTAGTTTGTTCCTCCCAATCAATACCATTCATAGTATATTGAATAACACCAGCGTAATAATCAGCAAACAAAAACCTCGCCGCGCCGTACACACAAAACGACATCAGAGTGTCGCTTGGCCTATGGGACTCTGTCCAATTCTCGCCTAAGTCAGTGGAAGAGCAAGCCAAATCCGAAGTTTCGGACACAGTCACCAGAGTATTATGGTGTATGAGGAATTCCCGAAAGCTCTCCCCAGGTTTTTGCAATATAGGTTTAGCGTAAAAACCTACCACGCTAGCCGGTCTTATAGGACAATTAGCCATTGATTCCCTCTTCCGCGCATTCGGGTTTTTGCTTCATCAAATAAAATATCTCAATGTTAGTTGGCTCTAAAGACAACGGGTCAATTGTAGTTTGAACACCGAAAAATTTTTCTCCATTCGGACCCATAGTCTCTTGGGATTGAAGAATCTTAAGCCAACTAGTCCCTCTAGTCTCTCGCGCATAGACCTTATACTCGTAACAAGGATTAATACGGGGGAACGTTACAGTAAACGTCTCAGCTACGCCATCCACTTTCCCAATAATTAAGCTTGAGTCTTCCGGGTCAGGGAAGTGCGCTTGTTGATCCGCGGGGTCCGTAGGCAGACGGTTGGAATGTCCATACCGAGCGGGATATTGATTAGCCCCATTCATAGGATTCCAACCTAGCCGAGCTACGCCATCACCACCCCAAGTCCATTGATAAGTCCCAGGATAGAGAATGAACGACCATTTAGTGAAGGTCTTATCAAACGTACCCACAGTGTCTGGTTCGGGTACATAACCCGCCGACATATATAGCCGTGGTTCCGTTGGGATACCACTACTATCTGTATACCATAAAGGATATTGCGTAACGCCGTAAGATAAACCAGAGCCAGTGAATGCCTCTCCAAACAATTTTTCGGAACCAGAGCCTCCAGTCATGCCCACACCCGAGTTAAAGCCCGAGCCTCCAGCCACGACCTCCCCAGTATCAGGGTTGAAACCTATCCCGATATCCCCATCAGTCCCAGGTGGGATAGTCACAACAAACGCTGGCCCCGGGCCCGGCTCCCACCCAGGCAAGTTCCCTGGTGGGACATACTCAGGTGAGCTAGGATCCCAGGGTGGAACATAGGGATCACTCGGATCCGGTGGATCCGGGGGTGGATCCGGAGGCGGTCCAGGCGGAACGACCGGCGGTGGCCCCGGAGGGTCGGTCCTGAGCTTCCGGTTGTAAGCCACGGGTTGGAGGAATTTTTTGCGCATCTTATTTCCGTAGGCTCACTAAGATATCAATCTCAGTAGCCACGCCCGTGGCGATAACTGGCATAAAGGCTAGGGACGGGGTAGTGGCGAACCAAGCCGGCACCGCCGCCCAGTTAGTGTAAATCTCGTAGCTTATAGGCAGGAAGGTCCCGTTAACTTGGACTTGGTAGACACCCAAGCCAACCTGGTCCGTGCCATTGGTGGTCCGTAACTCGTAACGCCACTCAGCCCAGGTGTCCCTGGCGGGTAAGGATATGTAGATGTAGGGGTCATGCTGAGCGTCTAAAGTGAAGTGGAAGGTGGCGTCTAAGGTGTCTGGATAAGCGAGGGTCAGGAGGCCGTCTGAGCCTATGGTCAACTGATTATCTTCGTCAGCTGAGACTAAAGCTCCGATATCTATGGAACATTCTTCCGCTGGGTCAACCTTTAAGAGTCCGTCAGACCCATAATAGATAATATTGTTAGTGTCTTTGGAAACTAGGTCGGAGATTTCAACCGTGCATTGGTCTGTGGGGACGTAAAGAAGCCCGTCTGTGCCGAAAGTTAGGATATTTCCAGCGTCTTGGGAGACCGCCGTGGAGATAACCACGGTGCAGGGAGCGTTCCGGTCCGCGTACAGAAGACCGTCATCGCCCAGCTCAATCATATTATCGGCGTCTTGGTTAGATATTAAGTCCCCAGGGTTGATATCACAACCCAAAGTGAAGAGCTTATCGTCAGTGCCAGCTATGAGTAGGTTACCAGGGTCGGAGGAAATTAAGTCAAGGGGGTCAATGAGGGCGTCAGGGGGGACAAAGAGTTTGTCATCGGTCCCTTTAACCAGAATATTATCGGCGTCCGTGGAGATTAAGTCGAGAAAATCACCACCGGGTAAAGCTTTAAAATGATGTAAAGTCTGGTCGTGTATGACAGGAATTCGAGCTTCACTCATTTTGAACTTCCTCCATATACGCCCTAGCTTTTAATCTATCCATATATAAATTATCCCAACTCATAGATAGCTCATTTACGTACTTCAGAAACTCCGCTTCCCCCCTTCGCGGGGGTATTGGTTTCGCTACCTCCCCGAAGTAAATCGCCGGAGCGCAAGGACTCTTCATAACTAGGGGCTGGACAGCGCAACCGCTCATAAAGAGCGTCAGGTAGAGTCCAGTCAGGACGTAAGTCACAAACTTCATCAATAGCTTTATCAACTTCCCTACGCTCTTTATCCGTAGCGATTAATCTCTGACTATGTTCAAAAACGGCGGCTCGTTCATTAGCTAGTTTCTCGTTTAATTCAATGGCTTGGAACTGGGCCTGAAACAACGCGGTTTCAGTAGCCTCTATCTTCATCTCTAACGTTTCTATCTTCCACTTCTGATACGCAAACACGCATGCATAGAAAACTATAAGACCTATAAGACATATAGCGATAACTTTATTTTCTAATAAATTTACCATCGCGCGCCATGTGTCACTTCGTAAGGCAAAGGTCGTTTAGGCGCCGAGGTCGTAGATGGATACTCGTATACGGGTCTAGAGTTGAGAATTTTAAGTTCTTTCTCTAATTGTTCCATTCTAGTTTGTAATTGGCTTATCCTCATATTGACGTTATGGACTTGCTGTCTAGTTAAACCAGCCAGACATAGGACCAAAAGAACCACTAACGCGATGGTCATGTTTCATTCTCCTTGGGACTTTCCCCTTCGCCAGTCTCCACGCTTAAGCCAGTACCACCAGGAGTCTTAAAAGTAATTCGATACCCGTTCCGACGGGAATCAATTCGGTTCCAAACTAGGACAGCTAAAACAGCTAGATACAAAATTAGTTCTAAACGGTTCAAACTGTGGACAATTAATAGGGCTAAGCCAACTAAAATCCACATGAATAAAAAAATCTTAGATGTTCTTATTGATTTTGTCATATTCAGCTTTCATCTTCTTATCATATTTATTAATATAGTATTTGGTACCATTATAACCTCTAGCGAAAGCGGTCCAATTTTTGGTTTTAAGACTATTCCATAACCTTTTATCGGACTTTATAAAACTAATGAAGATATCTAGCTGACCTGGCAGAGTCGTCATCTTGTCCATGAACTCTTGGATAGTCCGACAAGCGCAAGCGGAATGATTCTTACCTAGGATTTGGAAGGCGCCCCAAGAGGCGGACCTATTAGCGGCGGTCTCGTGAATACATCTAGCTCTTAAGAGCTGGTCCCATTCGGCTTTGGGACGTTTAACATATTTTAAAGTGAACTTAGGATACAGAATTTCTAAAACAAGCTCGCCACGGAGGGGTTTTCCAAAAGGGTCCATGTATTTAGAAGGATACGTTAGGACGGATCCAGGCAGGAGGTCAGGAGATTTAAGGCTAGAGAGTTCTTTCCAGAAGACATGACCCTCGAATTGAACAACAGGAAAGCCACTAATGTCAAGACCTAACGGAGTTTTGGCCCCAGGAGAGAGAAAAGGCTCTCCGTCAGACTCTATCGAAATAACAGCTTTCAAAACAGAAGGCTCTATTTCAAGTAGATCCGCTCCTTCATTTATCAATTCAGTAGGAAACATACAGCCCTCCCATGACGAGCTTATAGTATTTTGTCGCGCTATTAACCTGCCGTCAAGACTTATTTTTTTATAAATACCGCTCAAAGAACCAATACATTCTCCTATTAAATACCGCCTAAGTATCCGCAGTTTCATATCAAATATGCGTAGCAAATTTTTTTATGGGTATCAAAAATTTTTTTGGCGCGCGTAGGTGTGCGTATCGATAAGTGACCTCATTCGCGTAGTTATGCGTAGGTATGCGTAGGTATGCGTAAATCAATAAGTGACCTAGTTTGCGAAATGTCGCGTAGGTGTTGAAGGTACTACCACTATATCGGGGCCACCAGTCCAGACCGCCGGTCCAAACCCCCTCCCCCAGTCCAGGCCAGGGCTGTCCAGAAACGTCGACAACTATCTACAATCAACAAAAAAGACGGGAAATAAAATTGGCAACCGATAAGTAACCATAAGCGAGAGGGAAACAAAAAAGAAAGAGACGAACCGATAAGTAATCATCAGCAAAGGCAATCAAGCCGGAGCGCAACCACGAAAGGAAGTCTTATGAAGACGCACAATTTACAATCGATCGTCGCGAACAGCCAAGAGCTAGCGACCGTCGCCGAGACGATGATCGGCTTGAATGAATCCCTAGCGGCTTTACAAAGCCTTAAAGGGATCACGGACAAAACGCGGGGCAAGGCCGATAAGGAATTGCAAGCGGTTTACGCGGCCAGTCTAGACCGGCTCCAAACCCTAGCCGGCGGTATTATGGAATCCATGGACTGGACCAAGCCCGCGGCGACCGAGGCGACCGAATAACCCATAGGCGCGGGCGTTGCCCGCGCCACCAAAAAGCAAGCCCGGTTGATTTTTGTGGGTTAAAGGGTAATTAAAAGCAAGCGCGAATTTAACTACTTAACCGATAAGTAATCATAGCCAAGGCGGGTATTCAGCCCCGTCACAACGGAGACACACAATGGAATTTTTAATTGATGGGCGCCACGGGATTTACGTCCCGCAGGAATTCGCGGAAGCATACGGCGAGCATATCAGCGACCCGGAAGACAAGGCGATCCTTTTAGCCGGTCCCGATCATGATCAGTACTGGGACACGTGGGCGGCTATAGTTGACAACGTGGATATCGACGGCGGGTTTTTATTGGAAAGCGACGGGTTATATCTCATCTTTGATGAGGATATCGACGAGAACGGGGAAATTATCTGGGAATAGCCCCACAGCCGGCGCGGGCGAGAGCCCGCGCCCCAAAACAAGGGAGGCGGACCGTGGCCGTGTGTTTAAGGAAAGAAGACGGCGAAAGCGCGACGGTCCTTTTAGAACGGGTTATTAGGTCTTGTGATATGGACGCCCGGCTAAAAGAGGAAGCGGAGTTTAGGGACGACGATAGGCACAACATAACATTCAGCTATTTTGGGCGGGAAGCGGATAGGATTTATCAAGAACTACTAACCTTGCTACCAAGCGATCAAGCGGACAACCTTTGTTATTTTGGTCGCCTGATGCAATTGAAAGGTTTTCACCAGCACGGGGTTTATCTAAAATATCCCCACTTAACCGATAAGTAACCATAGCCAAGGCGGGTAACCAGCCCCGCCTATAAGGAGGATCATCATGATCCAAGTGGTAGTAAAGGACGCGGGTCAGTTCATGCCCCTAACGTTCGCGCAGGATTTACGCGAATACTTTGAGCCAATCGCTATGGATATGGACTGGGAACGTTGCGACGCGATCCGCGAGCGACTGTTTACCAATAACCCCACGCCCGACACGTGGAAAGCGTTCGCGGAAGCTGTCGACGCTATGATTTACGACGGCTATAAACTACGATATGAAGAGGGCGTCGGCGTCTTCTTTGACGACGCGGACGAACAGGACTGGGGGGACGCGGAAAAGTGGCGCGACGCGTACAAGTGGGCTTATAACGACCCGTGGGCGAACTCGCGGACGCCTGAAGAATATGAGGACGAGTAACAATCAACCGGCGCGGGCGAGAGCCCGCGCCCCACAGCCCCGAGCGATCGGGGCTTTTTTGTGGCCAGAATCCAGGGAGCCAGTGGCCGGTGGCCGGTGGCCGGGAGGCGGTGACCACGTGACCAGAGCCAAGCCCCGCGAACAAAGGCCGCGTCACGTTTAGCCATACAGAGTATAGCGATTCGCGTGAACGAAACACGGAAAGCCATATGACCAAAGGCTTTTAGACCGCTGACTTTTAAAAAGCGCTATTGCAAAACTCGGAAACCCTTACAGCGCATAGCGTATCACCCTATAAGGCCCGTTTTCGTGGTTACATTCAACGTCACTACCACAATCAAAAAGCGACTGGTTCAAATCAATTGGCAAAACTGATAGTGATTGATTTGTAATCTAAACATATCAGTATGACATACAAATCGATTTGTAACCGCGATGATATGAGACAAAGTATCGCAAATCACGTGCGATATTCAACCATTATCCAAAAATGATTGAATTCGCATACACTTTATTTTTAGTAGTGATATGATACTCTGCAATCAAAAAAATCACTTCTTACCGGCGTAACTCCCGATTGATATGTGACACTAACCAGTTTGTAGCGGTCACTTTTTCCGAACCGGGGGAGGGGACTAAAAATATACAATAAAATCAAGGGGTTACGTGGGTAGTACTTAAATATGAGAGATAAGTTCTAAAACAGGGCTGAAAACTAACAGGGTAGTTTCAAACGAAAAAAAATTTTCCGAAAAAAAAATGCTCGTAACTTAGGGGGGTATGTTTTCGGAAATCCCACGCTTATCACTTCTTTTAGTTTCCGAAACCCCACGAAACCCACGCGCCATATGGCTTTCCTCAATCGACCCAAAAAAAGTAACCACTACTTATTGATACAGGTCACATATCATTCGTAAAAATCGGCCTATTATCAAGGACTTATAATCGTATCAATAATATCATATCACCCGTTTTGATATGCCCCTGATTACTTTTTTCCCGACGCAAAATATCAGGCCCGACCGATAATATAGCAAGAGACAGAGGGACAACCGACCGATAAGATATCAACAGGCAAGCGACGAAAATTTAGAGGGTAACCGATAAGATATCAACAGGCAACCGACCGACCGAACCTAAAGGGGGATTCATATGAATCATAGGGACATGACTAAGCTAACTACCGCGTGGACCCTTATTAGCAAGGCCCACATGGACGCTAAGGATAAACAGGCCCGCCTAGCTGAAGACCCGGACCTAATCGACAAGAGCGCGGTCAGCTCATGGTTACCGGACCAGATTGAAAGGCTGGCCGATGTCGCTAAGTTCGCTAGCGAAACTCTCTACGACCTGGAGGATCAGTTCGCTATCAACCACGCCGATCCTGAGATCAACGCCCTTTACGCCCGGCTGCGTAAAAACTTGTTCGCCACCATTAAGGCTGTCGCCGAAACCGCCTATGACTTTATGGACGTGAATAGGCAACCCATCACCGTTACGCCTAGACCAAAGGTCTATAAAAGCCTTGACCCTAGGTACTTCTTTAACCGATAAGCAACCATAGCCAAGGCGGGGGACTACCGACCCCGCCGAAAGGATCTTGCCTTGGAAACTGAAGTTTTAATTAGTGGCCTGTACGGGGTTAATGTCCCTAAGCGATTCGCTGAGGACTATGGGGACTACATAAAAGACCCCGAGATCAAAGCGATCTTCTTAGAGGGTCCCTTAAACCCTCAATACTGGGACGCCTGGGACGAATTCTTGGAGTCTTACATGGACGAAACTGGGTGTTGGCTGCGTCAAAATGATGAGGGCGATCTATTGTGTTCCACTATATGGGACGAAGAGTAAACCCCTAGCGGGCGGGGGACTACCAACCCCGCCGAAAGGACCAACAACATGCGACTTGACTTGGAAACATATCAGAAGCTATGGACCAAACACATGCTAGCCTCAAGCGTTGTGTATGAGGAACTACAAGATAGAATCCCAAAGGATTATTTGTACATAGTACAAGCGATCCTTTCAGATTATGGACGCTTACAATATCTTAGCGGTTACTATGGTCGCGCTTGTGAAGAGTCGACTAAACCCCTTAACCAAGGCGGGTAGCCAGCCCCGCCGAAAGGACAGGCCATGCGTATTCAAGCGATTAGAGAAATTGGCCGGGACATAGCTATTAGCCTAGAAGCTATCGACAGAGCGGCCGATCATTTAGATAAGGTCATAACAGAGGATCCAGAGGCTCAACTAACATATGAAGCGAGCGTTGATATGTTAAGACACAACGCTTTGATAACTGTCTTTAGTCTTAAAGAGCTTCTTATGGAGCTTAAGACAATCCTAAACGGAGATTACACCCTCTAATCAAGGCGGGTAACCAACCCCGCCGAAAGGATCTAACTAATGGATATACCTATCGACAACCTAATCGAAGCGCGGGAAGTTCTAGCCGCTACCGTGGAGTATATCGACGCTATCATAATAGCCGCGACTACAGATAGTCCCCCGTTCGTTTTTCTGGATCCCCCTAAGTTCGATCGGGTGAAAGAAATGAACGCGATCATTAAAGAGGTGTTGAAAGTCTTAGAGTAAACCCCTAGCGGGCGGGGGACTACCAACCCCGCCGAAAGGAGAGATTATGCGTATGAGTATTGACGCGTTTAGAGATACGCGCTACGCTCTGGATCGTTCCCTGGAAACAATCGACCTAGCCTTAGAGGATAGAGACAAAGCCCCTAATATGGAGATCCTTTATCTCCGTTCTGATGAAGCCATCTATCTTATGAAGCGGCTTCTTAAGGAACTCAGGATCATCAGGTCCGAAAATTAAACCGACAACCGATAAGTTATCAGGCGGGGGAATTGGCCCTCGCCGATAAGACACAAGGAGAGACCACATGCGCGCTTACTCAACCCAACTGGACCATAACCTGTCCCACTTTGACAATCAGCCCCTAGCTGAGGTCATGGAGACCGCCGGCCTTAACTTCACCGTTAAGAAAGAGCCGTGCTATCAGCTGATCGGCGATGATATCCACCCGATCCCTAACAAGTTCGTTATCTCCAGGGTGGATAACAACACGCCCCTAGGGATTGTCGGCCCGGCCTATGTCCCCTATCAGAACAACGAGCTAGCTAGCTTCCTCAAAACGTTCCAAGACCTGACCGGCGGGAGCGTGGAGCGGGCGGGCTTCATGAACAACGGCGCTTGTGTTTGGGCCATGGTTAAATCCGAAACTCATGAGGTGATCCACGGGGATCCTAGTGAAGACCTCTTCTTAGTCCGTAACACCTTTGACGGATCCTCATCTCTGGATATCGGGTTCATCAACCGCCGGGTTGTCTGTAACAATATGATCCACGCGGCTTATCGTGGCTCGGACTCTCATTTTAATATCCAACACACCCGGAACATGCGGCTTATCGTCCGGGGGATTGAGACTGTCATGATTAAACAGAAGACCCACGCGGAAAATACCCGGGGACTCTTAGGAGAGTTCGCTCAGAAGCGGATTACTCATCAAGGTATCCTAGCCTTAACCGAAAGGTTAATCGCCCCTAAAAAGACGGTTCCCCTTAGCGGGTCTAAGGATGTGATCCTCTTCAACCCCGCCCAGCCGGAAGAGAAAGGCCCAAAGGCTATCAGCAAAATCATGGAGCTTGTGGAGACAGGGCTAGGGACTGATATCCCCGGCGTCCGGGGCTCGGTTTATGGCTGGCTGCAGGCGGTGACTGAATACGTGGACCACCACCGCCCGATCAGAAGTAAGGACAAGGACGAAGAGGAAGCCCGGTTTAACGTTATCATGTTCGGCGCCGGCGCTAGGTTGAAAACTGAAGCCTTTAGGCTAGCCATGGCCGCGTAACATCTAACCCTTAAGGGCGGGGGGACCTATCCCCCGTCCCCACAGGAGGGACTAATGGACTACCATAAAGTTAAGGAGCTATTGGAATTCGCGCTTATGGACACGGACACGCTCACCTCCATTAGCAAGGTTAAGGACGGACTGGATACGTTAGATATCGCCGCCGCGGGTCTAAGTAAAGTCGCGTTAAATCAATACGTTAATCTGGATACTATCCATGAAAAAATTATCCATATGATTAATTCTAGTAACGTGGTTAGAGACGGGCTAGCTGAGATAGAATCGAAAGTTAGCGTATTCTCTGAGCTGTCAGAGCTTGAGGAACAACTAAGGTCCGCGGTTATCGCCCGGACGCGGGAAGTTATCGACCTACTATAATCAACAGGGCTAGGGGGGACCTCTCCCCCTAGTCCCCACAGGAGGGACCTAATGGCTTACGCCGATTTTCGGGAACTACGACTAACGCTTAGAGACAGCGTCTTTGATATGGACGAGCTGATCGCCTTGTCTGATATCTATAACGGCTTGGTTGAACTGGAACGGCCGAATAATAAATTTCCTCAGCTGAAAGGTCTTTCGTCTGACACGCTAGGGGACATGATCATCAATCAATCGTCCTTGATTCAGGCTAAGATCCAAAATGTCCTGGACCAGCTGACGGAAGAAGACTAGTCCCAAGAGGGGAGGGATTATCAATCGCTCCCCTTTTCTAGAAAAGAATACCAAGTTAGCAACATTTATAGCGTGATTAAAAAGACCGAAAAATATTTTAAAATACCGCTTGACTTTTTCAGCGACTGACTTATAATACTTAGAAAGAGGCTAAAAATATGGAACAAAAAATTGAAAGGCTTGAGACCGCTATCCGTTTAATCGTGGAGCGCCTTATCCCCGAGCTACGTAAAGAGCTAGTCGAACTGGTCGCCAACAAAAGTCGTGGACCCAAGGTCACTAAGTATCGCAAGCGGACATACGCCGACTATAAAAAGTATAACGAGTTCCGGGGCATGGGTCAGAGCATTCGTAACTCAGCCACACTAAGCGGGATCCCCTACTCGGCGGGTATCTTCTACGAAAGGGCCACCGCTGACGTGGTCTACAGGCTCAAAATGGACGCTGAGGCTGAGGCTCTGGCCGCTCAAGATTCCAATCTTGAATCAGCTTAAGCCCCTGGATCAAAAGGTCTTTGTTCAAATGGGCGTATCGTTCGGTCATGGTGACGCTCTTATGTCGCATGTACTTTTGCACTCTGTAAATGTCCACGCCCGACTGGACCAACCAAGAAGCGAAAGTATGCCGTAAGGTGTGAAACCAAACGCGATCGGCCTTGCCTTGACTGTGATCGTTTAAACCTAGCTTGGCCACTACCCGATAGAATTGTTTATACGTTCTTCTACCGGATATGAATAGATAACCAGGGCCTAATGACCTGATTAAATCGGAACAGTCACTAGGTAGATAAAGAACTTCACGTTCGCCGGACTTACTTTTAATAATAGCGTTGCCGTCAGGCTGTAAGTCAGACCCCTTAAGATTGTACAGCTCCGTTAAACGGATACCGGTTTTTAGGGACAAGTAAGCCATGTCCCGCCACATGGGGTTTTGGATCGAAAGCGCTTTGAGTAATAGATTAGCTTCATCCAGGGTAAGAAAACGGTAACAACGGACGTCTAGTCCCGTGGCCTTTAGATCGTAGACCTGGAAAGGGTCTTGGCCATGGTAAAGACCGTCCTTAGACACAGCCTTAATGGCCCTTTTAGCTAGGCCATAGTGGAACTTCTGACTGTTCCTAGAATACCCGGCTAGCTCAGTCTTAAGTATATCCAGGTGACTGGCTTTGATACCCTGAATAGGTAAAGGGCCAAGCGTCTTATGAAGCCGCGCGAACAGCGACCGCTTATAAATTGTCCGTTCATTAGGATCTATCTCTTGGAGATAATCCAGAGCTTCCGAAAAGGTTAAGCCATGCTGACGCTCTTTAAGTTTCTCCAGTCTAGCTTCGTAAGCGGCCTTGGCGGTTACTCCCATACTAGTTCGACCAACCAGGACCCAACGCTTAACGCCGTTGTCCTGATAACAAAACTCGTAAGCGCGGTCTGGCTTCCCATTATAAAGAGCCTTACGGAGGCGATAGAAGACGCCCTCATAGGCCCTAACGGAAAAACGCTTAGGCATTTAAGACCTCCGGTAACTAAACTGGTAACATGTACCTTTAAGTATCGGAATTTCTTAGGGAAACTTTAACGGCTTTGAGCCACCATTCGGTCGCTTTGGTTATATCTTCAGGAACATCATCGCCAATGGCGTACTCTAAGCCCAACATATATTGGGCGGTAGGGAGCCCTTGTTCCGCGGCCTTGGTCCACCACTCAATCGCCTTAGACATATTCTTAGGAACGCCTTCGCCTTTAGAATACGCGAGCCCCAACAGGTACTGAGCGTCGGGGTGCCCTTGATCAGCGGCTTTGAGCCACCACCCCGTAGCCGTGGCCTTATTCATAGGTTTGCCATCCCCGAAAAAATAGGCGGCGCCCAAATAGTATTGAGACCTAGCGTATCCTTGTTCCGCTGATTTCTCAAAAAAGCTAACAGCCTTATTCTGATCCTTGGGCGCGCCGCGGCCTCTAGCATAGGCTTGCCCCAGACTGTACTGGGCGAAATAGTTGCCTTGATCCGCGGCTTTGAGCCACCATTCAACGGCCTTAGCCAGATCCTGAGGGACGATTTTTCCGATGGAATACGCGTCGCCTAAAGCGTCCTGAGCTTTGTCGTCACCTTGGATCGCGGCTTTAGTCCACCATTCCAGGGCCTTTTTCGAATCCTTGGCGATTCCTTGGCCGTCAAAATAGGCCCACCCTAGGCGGCGTTGGGCCAAGGCGTTTCCTTGGTCAGCGGCTTTTTGGAGCCATTCCACGCCCTTGGCGAAATCTTGGGGAACCCCATCGCCCTCAAAATAGACCGCCCCGAGGATAGCTTGGGCGTCCCTGTTTCCTTGTTTCGCGGCTTTAAGCCACCATTCAATAGCTTTAGCTTTATCTAACGGAACCCCATCGCCGGAAAAATATAAGAACCCCAACTGGTATTGGTTCTCGGCGTCCCCACTTTCCGCGGCTTTCACAATACTGGCGACTTCAGCGTCGGTTTTAGCGTTGTTGGCTTTAGCGTCGTTGACTTGACCTTTGTAGGTCAGGGAGTCGAGGGCCAAACCCCGCCCCGCGAATAGGGCTGAGATAATTAAAACTAGAACGAAAATTTTTTTCATAACAAAAAAGTTCCTAAAAATAAGTTTATAGTGAAAATACGCTAAAATAAATTTTATAAACTAAAAATATTATATTAAATCTTGTTAATCTAAATACTTATTAAAGACGTCAACCTAGTCTTTCTAGATTTTATTCAGAAGGCTGAGGGATTTTATCTAAGAGCGTTTTAGCCTCAGCGTCCCCTTGGTCAGCGGCTTTTTTTAGCCACTCGGCGGCCTTGGTCAGATCCTTGGTCACGCCTAAGCCCTCATAGTACGCGACCCCTAAAAAATACTGCGCCATGGCGTCGCCTCGCTCAGCGGATTTTCGCCACCACTCGGTGGCTTTGACTAGATCCTTGGGTACGCCTTCGCCCTCATAATAGGCCGCCCCCAGACGACGTTGGGCGAAAGCGTCGCCATTTTCGGCCGATTTCCGCCACCATTCCACAGCCTTAACCAAATCCTTGTCCGCGCCTTCGCCGTAAAAATAGGCGTTGCCCAAGGCGTACTGAGCGATGGGGTCCCCTTGGGTCGCGGCTTTTTTAAACCAGCCAACCGCTTTAACCAAATCTTTAGGCGCGCCTTCGCCGGTGGAATAGACCGCCCCCAGGCGGCGTTGGGCGCTGATGTCGCCTTGATTGGCGGCTTTTTCCCACCACTCGGCGCCTTTAACGGGATCTTTGGCGACGCCCGAACCGTAAAAATACGCCCCGCCTAAGAAGTATTGAGCCGTGGGCTCCCCTTGGTCGGCGGCTTTTTCCCAAAAAGAAGCCGCCTTAGCTAAATCTTTGGCGACGCCATCGCCAACGGAATAGGCGGACCCCAACCGCGTTTGGGCGGTGGCGTCTCCTTGGTCAGCGGCTTTCCGCCACCATTCGTTGGCCTTAACCTTATCCAAAGGGACCCCTCGCCCGGAAAAATAAGCCTCGCCTAAGTAATACTGAGCGGTGGAGTCGCCTTGGCTCGCGGCTTTCTGGAACCAGTGAAGGGCTTTAGCGAAATCCTTTGGGGCTCCATCGCCCTCATAATAGGTCATCCCTAGAAGGGCTTGGGCGGTGGCGTCTCCTTGGTCAGCGGCTTTCTCCCACCAGGTCAGCCCTTTAGCCTTATCTTGAGGTAGGCCGGCTCCCTCGAAATAGGCCATCCCCAGACTGGTTTGGGCTAAAGCGTCGCCCTGGTTCGCGGCCTTTTGGAGCCATTCCGCGGCCTTGGCTAAATCTTTGGTGACCCCTTCGCCGTTAGCGTAAGCCAGCCCCAATCGACGTTGGGCGGAAGCGTTCCCTTGGTCCGCGGCTTTTCCCCACCATTCCAGGGCTTTTACTAGATCTTTAGCCACGCCGCCGCCGGAGTGAAGAGCCTCGCCCAAAGCGAACTGGGCGATGGGGTCGTCTCGCTCAGCGGCTTTCTCCCACCATAAAACGGCCTTAGCTTGATCCCTAGCCACACCTTGGCCCACGTAATAGGCCGCCCCCAAACGGCGCTGGGCGGCGGCCTCCCCTTGATTGGCGGCTTTCTCCCAATAAGCTACGCCCTTGGCCTTATCTAAACCCACGCCTTGCCCAGAAAAGTAAGCCCAGCCCAACTGGTATTGGGCGGTGGCGTTTCCGCTTTCCGCGAGTTTAAGGGTCTCGGGAAGGTTAAGGGCTATGGCGCTTTGATTGTCTCTAAGAATAGTGGTCGCGTTGTGAGTGGTGACGTTATCCGGGCTGGTCAGGTTTTCCTTGGCTAAGGTTTTTCCCACAAATAACAATGAAAATAATAAAACTAATAACAATAGACGCTTCATAATTGACTATCTAACCATAAAGACGATTTTATAAATAAAATAAGAAAAAATATCTGGGAAAACCAGGCGATCTGGTTATTAGCTTAACCCCTAGCTTAAGGGTCAACCTTTATAGCCCTGATAAGTAAAACTCTATTGTGTATTTTTTAAGATGTAAAGTCAACATATATTTAGATCTGTATAAGTTGAAGGGGGGTAAATATTTTTTCTTAAACTATCCCCAAAAAGACGGCGGCCCACTAAAAAGGAAATTTGGCCGATTTCCGCTCGTCCTTTGGCCAAAGGCTTGGATAAACATAATCAAGCGATTTTGAGTCGCCAAAAAGGTTAAAAAAGCTCTTGAAAAAAACCTATATTTAAAGTATTTTTAGATTCTTATAACAAAAAAGAGGTATAACCCGCGCGTCAATTTTGTATGGCCTTCCGCTAGGGGTTCGTTTAGGTTTCGTTTAGGCTGGGGCCAGACTGGCGGAGGCTTATTCAAGCCTTGGCCCTATTCGTATTCGTTCCTCTTTGGCCAAAGCCTGAAGCTGGTATTTCTAGGCCATAACCCCTTACGACATTAATGGGTTGGTTTTCCTCTTCGTCCGCTCGTGAAAGGTCTAGCTCGCCCGGCCCTAGATACGCTTTAACTCAATAAAGTTGTCTCTGGGAAGACGCGGCTTAGAAATATTTTTGGCGGCTCTTGGTGTCTTATGGGAGTTTAGGGGTTTTAGTCTCTCATTTAAAACCATGATCCCCAAAAAAATGGAATTTTTAACTATCTTAAGGAGAGTTCTCACCAATGAAATCAATCGCGATCATGGCCGTTTTTGTGGCTCTTTTAATCTCAGGTTGCGCGACGGTCCCAATGGCCACCAAAACAGAGTCTGACGCGGCCAAAGCTTTTCTCCCCCCGGAGCCAGGTATGGCTGGATTGTACATTTACCGGAATAGCGTGGTTGGCCAGGCTCTTAAAAAAGACGTTTTTATTGATGGGAAATGCTTAGGGGAGACCGCCTCGGGGGTGTATTTCTACACCACCGTCGAAGGCGATAAAACCCACGTCATCGCCACGGAATCCGAGTTTTCCGCCAATTCCTTGGAGATGTTGTTTGAGGCTGGGAAGAACTATTTCATTCGGCAGTACATAAAATTAGGCCTCTTTGTTGGCGGGGCCGGTCTGGAGTTAATACCCGAAGAGCGAGGGAAAAAAGATGTGGCCCCCTTGGGAATGGCCTTCCAAGGCCAATGTAGCGGCCCGCAATAGAGAAAACGATAAAACGCGTTTTTAAACCAACTTTTAAGTCAACAATGGGGCGGTCTTTAATGGTCCCGGAAGGCCACCATGGTTGGCTTTTTAGTTATTGGCCAATCAATCCTTTGCCACCTTAAGCGCCGCTATTGTCCGTTCGCTGGTCGCCGCGGCCAGCTTATAAGGGCTTAAGGAACCAATGTCGCGGTCAGCTGGGTCAGGGTATCGATAGCCTCGTTATAATAACCTGGCTCCTTTGGGCGGTCTGCTAAAAGCGTTCCATCGCGCGTTTTTTTAGAAGCTAATTATGCCTTAACCCCTAGTTTTTTGGGTTTTGGCGATGAGGGGAAACAGGAGAGTTTCAAGGGGAGTTACGAGGCCAGAGCGGAGGCGGCCTTAAGTCTTTAACGATCCGCTTTCCAGTTATTCATCACTGTCGTTCTTGGACCAGTCTTCTCGCGCGGAGGCTTTTCTTTTTTTGGTTTTTTGTTCTTTATTTTCTATTTCTTCTTTTTTTAGTTGAAATATAGTTATATCTTCATCTTCCGCATGTTTATCTAGATAATTTAATGTTCCAAAAGCTATAAATATAGATATAGCTCCTAAAGTCGCTGAATACATAATCCACATAAAAATAAAATACACTATAACAAATAATGAACTGTTTGTTTCATGAGAAAAGTTAATTGTTTCAGAGATAGCTAACGCGATAGGCGCGATAAACGCTGATAGCCAAAGAAAACATACAATTATTTTCCTCATCTTGGCCATTAGCCACCTTCTTTATGGTATAATTCACCCTGGTAGCCATTCTGATAAACCACGGTCAGCTTCAACAGAGCGAGCCTAAAACCGCGGCCATCGCTGACGATTAAATTTAAACCCGAAAAAATTCACCCCCAAAAAAGCCCCACTGGACTCGAAAAACCAGTTAAGGCTCAGCCAAAACCGGCCTTAAACTTGAGCTTATCTAGATGCGGCTTTGGTGGATCCGGCCACCTTGAGACCGGTCCAAAGCCTTTAAATCCAAGGTAAAAGTTCCTTTAGGGCCAGGCGAAAGGTTAAACCGTCTAAAAGCTTTCTTCAGACCGCGAGCGCCGTCAAGAGGGCTAATTCTAAAAAGTATTATTTAAATATAGACTATTGGCTCATTTTTGAAAAGAGTAAATGAAGATCCGCAAAAACAGGAAGTAACTAGCTAAGTTTAAATAAACCTATGATGATTTAAATAGGTTATTTTTCTCATTCAATCGCTGGGTTCTGGACGACGCTGATCTCAATAATTGACCGCCAGAGTCGGGCCCCTTGGGGCCTTTTTGGTCGGCCAAAATGACTAAATTTTTGGACCGACCGCTAGGTTAACGGTCTTAGGTTTAATGGCCGAAGCCTTTTTAGAAAACTTAAGATAGCGGTTAATTTTGGTCGGCTTTCTTTTTGGGGGCTAGGGCGGCCTCTTGGGCCAATAACTCTTGGATCTTCGGTCCCCATTCCTTAACTTTCTCCGCCCTAGCTTCCTCTTTTTCCCGCTCGCTCGAAAGCTTTAATAGCTCATCTATTTCTTGGGCCACATTTTCTTGGTCGGCTTTCGCTTGGGCCGCCCGGAAGCGCTCTTTCTTTTCTAGAGTTCGCCTTTGTGTGGCATTTTTTTCTAAGGCTTCCCGCTCTTGGGCCGCTTGTTCTTGAATTTCTCTGGCCGCGGCTTCTTTTTCTTGGGCTTCCTTAAACCTAGCCTCCAACCGCCTAATTTCTTGGTCGAGGTCGGCGATGGCTGGGATTTCCTCCGCCCCAGCCTCCCGAGCGAAGCCTGGCGTTACTAGAGCTAGTTTTTCGCTGATTCGCTTATTTTGGGCCGCGATTTCTTGGGCTTTTCGTTCCGCGTCTTCTCTGGCCAGAAATTTTCTAGCTTCTTTATCTTGGGCTTCTTTAGCCCGGGCCTCTCGCTCGCGGCTCATTTTTTCTAGGGCGGCCTGGGCTTGGCGCTCTATGGCTTTCGTCTCTTCTTCTTTTTTGTATTTAAAATGGTATTTTAATATTAATAGTAATATTGGTGACGAAAAGAAAGTGACAATTATAAGATAAGAGCGTAATTTTCCAATAAAATTTATTTTATTTGATAAAATATATTCTAATGTCGAATTGTAGATATGCAAACTATTGATCGCCAAAAAAATTGACAAACAAGTTATTGTAATAAAAACAAAACATGCGAATATGTTTAATTTATTTCTCATTTATTGCTTTTTACGGAAAAAAATTGGTTGGCGGTCGTGAGAAAAACCCTGGGGGCGAAAAAACTGAAAAAGGGCCATCAAGACGGGCGGGGACGGAGAGGCGATTAGCTAGTCAAACTTTATTCCACCTTCCGCCCGGTTAAGCTTAAAAAAGCGTCCTCCAGGTTGACCCTTCTAACCGCCCCGCCCTGGGACTGGTTTTTTAGAAAGTCCGTGGCGGCCTCTCGGGACTCAAAGTACTGGGACCGAAGTCCTTCCCCGCCATAGACGTCCACCGCCCATTGGCCCAAGGTGGCCATAACCGCTTGGGGGGTTTCCGTGGCGATGAGTTGGCCTTCGTTAATAAAGGCCACCCGGCTGGCTAAAAACTCCGCCTCCTCAATATAGTGGGTGGTTAAGAAGATAGTCACCTTATCTTGGTTAATCTTCTTAATTAAAGACCAGACCCGGCGGCGGATAGCCGGATCGAGCCCAGCGGTGGGCTCATCCAAAAAAAGGACTTTGGGCCGATGGATTAAAGCCCGAGCCAGCATCAGCCGCCTTTTTAGCCCGCCGGAAAGGCTTTTAACCAAACTATTCTCCCGGTCAGCCAGTTCCACGTAGTCTAAGCACTCAGCCTTTCTTAAACGGCGCTCTTTGGCCGAAAGGCCAAACAAGCGGCCATGGATATCCAGGTTTTCCCCAACCGTGAGCTCGGCGTCAAGGTTAGGGTACTGGGTGACGAGCCCGCACAGCCTTTTAACCTTAATAGGCTCTTTTAAAATGTCCAAGCCATCGATTAAAGCTTGGCCCTCGTTAAAGGCCACCAGCCCCGTCAATAAACCGATGGTGGTGCTTTTGCCAGCCCCATTGGGCCCTAAAAAAGCGAAGAGCTCCCCCGGGGCCACGCGGAAAGTTAGGCCATCCAAAGCTTTTTTGGGGCCGTAGCTCTTATGGATATTAGAAAGTTGTATCAAAGGGCGATCCCCAAAAAGTATGGTTTAAATATAGACCACTAACTCTTTTTTGAAAAGAGGGCGATAAGATCCCCTAAATCCTCAACCATTAGCCTAAAACCAAGCTAATCCTTTAAGCTGACCGGCCCAAAGTCTTAGCCGCTGGCGAATAAAAGGGGAGGGTTAAGGTTAGCGCTTAAAGGGGCGCGCTTAAAGCGGTCTATTTCTTGGCCCCAGCCCGTCTGACTTGCTCTAAGTTATCGGCGATGGCCTGTAAAGGCTGGCGACGGATCCGGTGGGGCAAAGCCAGTTCGGCCGCGGCCTCGATATCGGCTTTAACGGCCTCTAACCGCCCGTTTAAAGCGGCCATGGTTTTCACGGCCTTATGGATGACAATGTCGCCTCGATGGCCATCCACGCCCACTTCTAAACACAGTTTAGCGATATCGTAGATGATTTCCGAACTGACCTTAACTTTAGGCAGAAGCTTTTGGGCTTCTTGGATGGCGGCGGAGAGCTTTTGGGACGGATCGGCCCAAGTGGCCGCGAAACCTTCGGGATCCTCGTCAAAGCTGGCCCGCCTTTCCAAAACCGCCACCCGGCTATCTAAGTCCAAAACCCCGCCAATATTGACGCACAGCCCAAAGCGATCCAGAAGTTGGGGCCTTAGCTCCCCCTCCTCCGGGTTCATGGTGCCCACTAAAGTGAAGCGGGCCGGATGGGCGAAGGAGACGCCCTCTCTTTCAATGGTGTTAACCCCCATGGCCGCCGAGTCCAAAAGGATGTCCACTAGATGATCATCCAAAAGGTTAACCTCGTCCACGTACAAAATCCCCCGGTGGGCCGCGGCCAAAAGCCCCGGCTCCACCCGCTTTTCCCCGGTCTTTAAGGCCCTTTCCAGATCCAAGGACCCCACCAAGCGATCCTCCGTGGCCCCCACCGGCAATTCCACCACCCGGATCTTCCGTTTCTCGATCTTGGTCGTAAGGTTCGGGTCCAGCCCCAAGGAGGCCCTTAATTCCGGCAATAAATCGCTTTCCGTTTGGGGATCGAGTTGGAAGGGGTCGGGGCTATAGACCTCGATTTCCGGGAGGATATCGGCCAAAGCCCTGACCGCCGTGGATTTGGCCGTGCCCTTTTCCCCGCGGATAAGTACGCCGCTTAAAGAAGGGTTGACGATATTGAGGATCAAGGCTTCTTTCATGCGCTCTTGGCCCACGATAGCCGCGAAGGGATAGACCGGGTTTTGTCGTTTCATGCTCTTCCTAAAACCGTGAAAAAAATAGGTGGCTTTTTAGCCGTCTAAGGTTAGCGCTCCTTTTTGACAATGTCCAAAAGGGTTTCGGCTTTTAACTCGTCAATCTGGAAATACTCGGCCCCCAAAGCCTCGGCCAAACGGGCGGCCATATTAAAGCTAAGTAAGGAATGCTCCTCGGTGTCCACCAGTAAGTATTTGACCCGTTTTTCTTTAGCCATCAGCCGGGCCAGATCCCAAGTCTCCAGTAAGGGCCGTTTTGCCTCGGTGTCCCCAAAAAGGCCCACGTTCCCCCGCCCATCGGTTATTAAGATCACAATGGGCCGGGCCAAAGGGTTTTTAACCAAGACGTTTTTCACTTCCCGAAAGGTTAAAGCTAGCCCTTGGGACAAAGGCGTCCGCCCGCCCGTGGGCATCTCGGCCAGAAGTTTCCCAGCCAAATCCACGGACGAGGTTAAAGGTAAATTTAAGGCCGCCTCATACCGCCGAAAGCTGACCAAAGCCACCTGGTCCCGTTTCTGGTAAGCGTCTAAAAGGATGGACATAATGGCCCCCTTGGCCGCGGCCATGCGACCCCGGGCCCCCATGGAACCAGAGGCGTCCACCACAAAGAAAATATGGTGGCCCATCTTCTTTTCCCGGACGTGGGACCGGATGTCCCAGGTTCGTAAGGACAAAGCCAACCCCGGGACCTTTTCCCGACTTTTTTGGTAAGGGGCCGCGGCCCGAATAGTCGCGTCCAAAGCGATATCCCCCGTCCCGTCATTGGGTCCGCTTTTCACGCTACGACCGCGTTTTTGACTGACCCTGGTCCGCGAGCGTCGCCCTGGCCCTCGCCGCCGAAAGCGGTCCTGGTTAACGCTAAACCGTTTAACCCGAAACGTTTGGCCGATCTCAAAGACCCGCTCGGCCACGGCGTCATAATCCAGATCCTCCCCGGAATTATCCGGCGGAACCTCCTCCCCATCCAATTCCTGGCCCTCTTCTGGCCCCTCGGTTTGGTGGGTTAAAGTCTCCTCTTGGGGCTGAGCCCCATTCTCCGGGCCGCCGCCCTCCGCCTCGTTGGGGTCCTCTCTATTGGGATTATCGTTTTGGTCACGGTCGTCTTTCGACTGGGGCTCATTTTCCTCGTCTTTGGAGTCATTGGGGTCGTCATACTCCGGGTTTTTCTCCGGCTGGCTCTGGGGCGGCGGGGGCGGGGCCAAATCCCGTTGCCGATGGGCCAAGACCAAAGGCGCGACCGTGAGGACCTCCTCTTCCGAGACGATCCTTCTCCCCTTTAAGGCGGTTAAAGTCTGGGCCGCCCGCTCCAAATAGATATCAGCCCGATGCCCGGCTACATAACGCTCGGCGCACAACTGGGCGATAAACTGGCGGATCCGTAAGGGCGTCGCGACCTGGGGCAAAATTTCCACGGCCCGGGCCACTTGGGCCTTTAACTCCGCTGACTCCTCGGCGTATTTCTCCCGAAAGGCCGCTGGGTTAGCCTCAAACTCCTCCCGGCTTAAAGTGAGCCTCACCCGTAAGTCCAAGTCCTTTTCGCTTTCCACCTGGACCGATAAACCAAAGCGATCCAAAAACTGGGGCCGCAATTCCCCTTCCTCGGGGTTCATGGTCCCAATCAAAGTGAACTCGGCCGGGTGGCTTAAGGACAAACCCTCCCTTTCCACCACGTTCAAACCGCTCGCCGCGGCGTCCAGGATAATATCCACCAAGTGATCGTCCAAAAGATTAACTTCGTCGATGTACAAGATCCCCCGGTGGGCCTCGGCCAGTAACCCCGGTAAACTCCGTCTAACCCCTTGGCTTAAAGCCGTCTCAAAGTCCAAGCCCCCGACCACTCGGTCCTCGGTGGCGTTTAAGGGCAACGTTAAAAATGGCCTTGGCCCCGGCTGAAAGACGATCTTATCCCCCTTGGCCCGACACCGTGGGCACCAAAAAGCCGGTTTCTCCGGCTCGCAACCCACCGCGCACCCGACGGCGGTCACAATGGGCGGCAAGATCTCCGGTAACCCCCGGGCCGCCGTGGATTTCGCCGTGCCTTTTTCCCCGCGGATCAAAACCCCCCCGGACAGGGGGTTGACGGCGGCGATTAAAAGAGCCTGTTTTAAAGTCTCTTGCCCCACCAAAGCCACCAAAGGGTAAACCTTTTGGGCTAAAGGGTTTAACGAGCCAAAACTTTGGGAGCGCGCGACCATTTAGGCGGCCCGGCTGGACCGATAAAGGGCCAGCCCCTCGATTAAGGGCGTAAGCTCCCCATTTGGCCCTAAACTTAAAATCGGGATATTAAGCTTTTTAGCCTCAGCCTTAAGCTTAGTTAGCCCCTCCGAAAAACCCCCCATATCGCCCGCTATGACCAAAAAGTCGCATTGACCTAGCTCAACTAGGCTTTCCGCCAAAAGGTCCGCTAGGGGCGGATTATCGGCGTTTTTAAACGAGAAGACTTTAGCCCCCAAACTCCGGGCCACATGGGCGTCCAAATCCGTGGCCAAAAAGAAGCCCGTGGCCAGGGCGTAACCCTGTTTAGCCAATAATCGATACGCCAAAGCCGCCGAGTCTTGGCCCCCCAAGACAAAAGCCCGGCCCGCTCGCCCATCCGGGGTCATTTCCAGACCCCCCAAAGCGCTATCGAAATTAGCCTCCGGGCAATCGTAAAGCGTCCTAATGGCTTCGGGCTTTAAGACCTCCTCGGGCCGACCAAAGTCTTGTAAGCGCCCGTCTTTTAAAGTCATGACCAGATCCGAGAATCTCGCCGCGGACTCGACGTCGTGGGCCGCGGCGATAACCGTGAGGCCAATCTGGCGGCAGAGGTTCCGTAAGATCGCCAAAAACTCCAGTCGATGCTTTAAGTCCAAGTGGGCCGTGGGCTCATCCAACAAAGTGATCCGCGGGTTCTGGGCCAGAGCCCGAGCCAAAACCACCTTTTGCCTTTCCCCATCGCTTAACTCATCGACAAACCGGTTAGCCAGCTTATCCGCTTTCACCGCGAACAAAGACTCTTCCACGGCTAAAAGATCTTTATCCGTTAACCGGCCTAAAAAGTCCGAGTGCGGATGACGGCCCAAAGCCACAAACTCCAACACCCGAAGCATGGGGACCTCGGCTTTGTCCGTTAAGACCACGCTTAAAGTTTTCGCCAGATCCAAAGCCTTAAAGGTTTTTAAGGGCTGGTCAAACAAAGTTATCCGTCCAGCCAAGGGTTTTAGCCGCCTAGAGATAGTCCTAAGAAGCGTGGTCTTCCCCGAGCCATTGGCCCCCAGCAAAGAGACAAAGACCCCGGGCGGAACGGTTAAGTTAATATCCGTGACCACCGGGGAGCGGTAGCCAATGGTTAGGTTCTCTAAAGTTAAGGCGGTCGGGCCAAACGGGTTCATATTTATCCTCAATCAAGCTTTACGGCCTAATGGTTTAGCTAAAGCGGGCCCCGCGTTTTAAAAGTAAGCCAATGACAATGGGCGCCCCAAAAAAGGCCGTGATGGCCGAGATAGGCAGTTCCACCGGGTTCAGCCACATCCGAGCGATCAGATCGCATAAACTAGTGACCGCGGCCCCGGTTAAACAGACCCCCGGGATTAAAATCCGGTTATCCGAGGTCCCAAAGGACAATCTGGCCATATGGGGCACGGCCAAACCAATAAAAGCCACTGGCCCGGCCATGGAGGTCACCAAACCGGCCAAAGCCGAGGCGGCCATGAGGATAAAGATCCGAAATCGCCGGATATTAACCCCCAAGGACGCGGCGTAATCCTCGCCCAACAAAAAAGCGTTTAAAGGCTTAGATAGGAGGTAGACCGCGATTAAAAGCCCCCCGCCAAAGACAATTAGAATGCCGATCTCCACCTGCTTAAACCCGGAAAAGCTACCCATACCCCACAGGACAAAGCCTTTGATCTTTTCCTTTTCGGCTAAAGCCGTTAAAACGCTGGTGACCGATGAGCAGAGATAACCCATCATGAGCCCTAAGATCAAGAGGGTGGCCCCCCTTTGGACCTTGGCCGCGATAGCCACCACCAAGGCCATGACCGCGTAAGCCCCCAAGCAGCCGGCGATGGTGGTCACAAAGGGCGTGGCGTGGGTTAAACGAAAGCCAAACGGGGTCAGCATGATTATGGAGACGAGTAAGGTCGCCCCCGAGGAGATCCCTAAGATATAAGGCCCCACAATGGGGTTCCGAAAGTAAACTTGCAAAAGTAGCCCGGAGGCGGCCAAATAAGCCCCGCCTAAAGCCGCGGCCAAAGTCCGAGGGACCCGGATCTTCCAGACAATGGTGGCTAAATCCCCACTTTCTTGTGGATGTAGGAGGGTGTAAAAAATTCTTTCGATGGGGTAGGGCAAAGACCCTACCACTAAATTTGTGACCATCAAAGCCAAGGTCAATAAACCTAAACCTAAAAAGACTAAGTTCCGGCGCTTAGCTAAGGTCTGGGTGACTAAACGGGCGTTAAACACGGCTTCCATAGCTTAACTCTCCCCCTTCGGGCGCGGTAGGTCCTTATCCGGGAGCTCCACAAAATATTTTAGCTCGTAGTTGGGATAGGCCTCGGGATGCAAAATGGCCGCGATCTCGGTTAAGAGCTCATCTAGGCGGTCAGCGGATTGGGAGTAAACGGGCCTGGGGGCCAAAGCCCGGCCTTCCGGGGTCAGGGGCCTTAACCCAGCCAGTAAAGGGTTAATCCGAAGCAGCGACTCTTTGGAATACACCCCTTGACCCACGGATCTATAGGTGAAATAAAGGTCCGCGTCGTTCCCGCTATACAAAAACCTTTCCATGGAAATCTCCACGCACGAGGTCCCGTAAACGTCGTCAAAAAGGTAATCGCTTTGGGCGAGGCCAATTAGCTCGGCCACCCAAGCGTTCCCCGGCTCCACCAGGACCCTTTTTTCGTAAATGTCGCCCCACATGGCTTTGGGTTTCGGTAAAGTTTTAGTCTTAGCCCGAATGGCGGCTAAAGAGTCTTTAACCCGTTGGTAAAAGGCGCGCGCTTTTTCCTCTTCCCCAAAGAAGGGGGCCAAAAACTCCACAAAGCGGATCTGGGTGCTTAAACAGGTGGCCACCGGGGTGCTGGTCACTAAGACCGGCACCCCCAAGTCGTCCATCATGGGCACGATAGACGGATCCCAGGTCATGACCATATCCGGTTTTTGGGCTTTGATCCGTTCGTAATCCACGCTCCCCGGCTCCCCCACGTAGACGATCCGCCCAGCGTCGTACCCCTCTTTAACGTAATCCACGTGCCAACCGTTTTTGGGGGTGGTTAAAGCCACAATGGTTTTATCTTGGCCCAAAACTTTGAGCATGGCCACGTCAAAAGCGCTGTAAACCGCCACCCTTTCCACGGGGTAAGGAATGACCATGGTCGGCTCAAACCCGGCGGGCGCCGGGCTCCCCCGGGGGACTAAAGCCAAGGTCCGGCCCGCCCCGTCATGGATCTCTTTGTACCCGTCCTTTTGGATTAAAGAGTACTCCCCAATGGTTAAAAAGCCGGCCGCGCCCTCGTAAGCCGTGTTGGTGGGATCGACGTTTTGGTCGTTAAGCTCAGGCCGGGCGGTGGACCCGCTTTCCCCTTGGCAACCCAAGGCAAAAAGACAAAATAAGGCGATAAAAAGGGGTTTAAGGTTTCTCACGGTTTTTCCCCGTAGTGGCTCTAGTTTGGTAAAGGTCAAGAAGGTAAAGAATAAGACCAAAAGCGAAGATCAAAATACCCACTAAATATATGGTGGCCGCGGGATCCTTCCGGATGGTCAGTTGGACCGTCCGGTAACTACCCATGCCCCCGCCAGCGTTTTTAGGGTAAAAGTCCGCTAGGTAAAAGTTATACCCAGCGTAATGGGCCGGTTTATTGTAAGCCACTTTGGCCCTGGTCTCGGTTCCGTTTTGATCTTTAAAAACCAAGACAAAACCCGGATCCAAAAACCAAGTGTCAAAAAACTCCAGCCTGGTCCCGTTATAGACAATGGGGTCTTCAATCGTCACCGACATGGTCCCCAATTTTTGGGGTAGCTTTAAGGCCGGCCCCCCCGGGACCAAGGCCCGGCCCGGGAGCGCCTGGGCCAAGGTGTAGCTCCCTAAGTACCCTAGGACCATGACCAAGACCGCGTAATGGGTGATATGCGGCCCCAGTTTTAAAAACCAGCCCTTTTTCCGGGAAGATGGGTTTAATAAAGCCCAGACTCGAGTGGTTGAGCAAACGAAGGTATTGGTCCCCAAGAGAATTAGCCCGACCATAAGCCCATAAAACCAGGCGGTGTGCGGTAAGTTCCCCGGGCCGTAGGTTTTCAGCCAAGTTAAGAGCCCAGCCTCGCCTAAGGGGATAAAAGCGAAGAGCTTATTTTTCAGTAAGGGGTAAGCCAAAGCCGTGTCCACCGCCAGAAAAAGTAAGATTAGAACCGCTAAATCCGTCCGTCCGGCGGTTAGCCAAAGACGCTTAATTAGCTTATAAAACCCATTTTCGTTAAGATTGTTTTTATTGGCCATGGCTCACCATAAAGCCGGCGGAAAGCGGGCGGGCCCTAAGTCCGGGGTCACGCTCACGAGGTAAATCCAGAAGATCCCTAAGATCGTTAACCCCCGCCGGGCTTTCGGCCAGCGACCGATTAAAAACAAGTGCAATATCGCTGAGTAAAAGAACCAGGTGGCCATAAAGCAAACAATGACCGCCTCATCCCAAACCACTGGTAGGCCCCAACCTAGGTAAGACCAAACCTCCCCAGTTAGCATGGACAAAGTCCAAAAGACAAAGCCAATGGCTAACCACAAGCGGATCTGGGCTTCCTCGCGCTTTTGGCCAAGGGTCACTATGGCCCAGATCCCGGCCATGAGAAAGGCCGCTTTACCCAAGAAGTTAAAAACCAAATGGGCTTGGGAAAAAATGGAGGCCGTTTTTAAAAAGGGGAGGTAAAAATCTTTAGGAAAGATAATGGATAATAGGGCGGTGATTAAGGCTAAAAGGAAGGTTAAGCTCAATCCTTTGACCTTAGCGGGATCGTCCTCTGGTCGAAAGGAGATTAAACCAAAGAGGGCTAAAAATGGCGGAACCGCCACCGACCCCAGGTACATGGGGGTCATGGGCCAGGACCGGTGATAACGCCCCAAGATATAGGCCAAACCTAAGGCCACCCCGATTAGGGCCACTATCTTGGAAACTTTCCGGGCGAAGGGCCAGAAGGTCAAAAGGAAGGCCAGCCCATAGCTAGCGCCTTGGGCGGTCTGGAGGATTTTATCCATAGGGAGACAAACTCTCGGGCGCAAAAAAACCCGGATTAAAAAATCCGGGATGACCCAGTGTTTATCCCGCGATACGGTTGGCTAAGGAGCGAGCCCCAAGACAAGTCCCTTGCCCGGGGGGCCTTTGGCCGAATGGAACGTAGGCAGGTCTTCTGGCTCTCGAATCACCCCTCAGAAACTAGCCTTCCCAGTTACCCAGTGGCTTTAAACGCTTTTTAGCGCGTTTCTTTAGTCCTCGATTACAGCGGTGGGTCCGCCCCCGATTCCCACGGGGTTCCCTGTTAGGCCTTAAAATAAGGCGCCCACATTCAAAGAAGACAATATAGCTAAGAACCTGGCGGGTGACAAGAGTTTTTCGGAAAAAATGAGGTTTTCCCCTAAAAAAAACTGATCGCGTGGGTATTATTTATTTAATTATTTGATGGATTGTCATTAGATATAAGACGCTAAAATAGAATTTATTATGAACTTGGGATCTCGCTCCAGTTAAATTGGAGTAAATTTTGCGGTTTTTAGGGAGATATCTGGCCTCAGATGATGGGGCAGTATGGTTATGGGAAAATCCGAGGGGATTCATAATCCATTCTTGACAAGAGATCACCCAACTGTCATTATCGCTTTTAATCATTGTATTTATAGCTTGGCGAGCGATAAACAGACGATTTTTATAGCTCTCTTGATCATAGATTGTTATGCTATTTAATGATATAAGTAAACTCTACTTTTAAACTATATTTTTCATATTTTTAAATAAGTTGTGAAATTTAGAGGTGATTTTTTATATGGATTACGCTGAACAATTAATGAGAAGCTCAGCTCATTTTCTTATAGTTAACACGTTTGATCCTGAAGAGCAAATTTATGATTTAAACATAGATTTTTTACTGCGATCAATTATGCGTTACTCCATGATTAGTGTCCCGGGCGGTTCGCGTCGTTTTGGTTGGACATTTTACTCCCAAGAAGTTTTCTCGGTAACTATACCCCAGAGCGATTCTATGGATTTTAAATAGGCTTTAAAATTGATTGGCGTAATGAAATATATTTCATAATAGGCGTTTTTTTAGGATCGTATCAATTAGATGATGAGGAAAGTCGCGATTTTTCGCGTAACATGTTCGCCGCTATACGCGATCAATAGGGCTAACGTGAAACGATTACGAGGTTCCTCAGCGCCTCCCCCGCCTCCAGCGCCTATCTCATCTGGCTGTGGTTGTTGCGTTATATTTATCGCCCTAATTTTCATTTTATTGATTTAACGTGGTTTTAATAGAATAATAGGCAATATATTTAATTAATGTCTTTACGTTTTATTTTAAATCAGAAATTTTCATTAATTTAGTTAAATTTAAATCTTCATAAGGCTTTAAATTATGGGGCCAGCTTCTGGGCGCCCCAATGAAGCGAAAAATATCTGTCGCGGATATTTCTTGTCAGTTAATAAGGGTTTGTTGTACTCTAACCCCAACTAAAATCGGCGTCGATTGATCGACTTAATAGGGAACCGCGTGAAAGTCGCGGGCGGACCCACCGCTGTGATTGGGGACCTTAGGCCCATTATTCCACTGGCTTTTAGCTGGGAAGGAGGGTCAATGGGACGATCCAGAGCCAGAAGACCTGCCGTTTTATGAGGCGACGCTTAGATCTTAAGCCGCCTCCCCCAAGCCTAAGCTTAACTTGGTATGTTAGGCTTTAACTGTCGCTTGGGGGGTCCAGGTGATGAAAAATGGGACATCCCGGATCGCTTACGCGTTTTTCCGGGTTTTTTTAGGCCTCAAGCTTAGGCCCGGTCAGGAGTCGCCATGTCCCACTTTAAAGTCACCTACTTTAGCTTCGGCGGTTACGATATTCCGGCTTTGTCGGCGGCGGTCAATAGTTTAACCAAGGCTGGCCATTCGCTGGAGGTTAAGGCCAGAACCCAGTCCCAGTTGTTTGACGAGGCCCAAAAAAACGCTTTCGTTAAAGACGCCTTAAGCTCCCAATTGGTCATCTTAAGCCTCCATGGCGGAAAAGACAGTTTTCCGGCCTTTTCGGCCTTAAAAAAAGGCTTAGAGTCTTTAGGCCCAGACGATCCCAAGCCCATTCTCCACGGCCAACCGGCCAGCGGGGACGCCGAGTCCTTAGCCGCCATTATGGAGCTGGAGCCCAATCCCGGGCCCCTTTGGGAAGAGGGTCGGCGTTACCTTAGTTACGGCGGTCGGGAGAATCTCAAGAACTTTTTAGCCTTAGCCCACGATCGTTTAGAACCTAACGAGCCCGCTTGGGGGTTTGAGCCGCCCCTGAAACCGCCCTTTGACGGGATTTATCACCCTGATTTACCGGGGGTCCCGGATCTAGACGCTTACCTAGAAAAGAAAGTCGATCCCAATAAAGTGACCGTGGGGCTGTGGTTTTATCACACCTACTGGGTCAACGATAACTTGGAGTTTGTGGACGCGGCCATTCGGGCTATAGAAGACGCCGGGGCCAATGTCCTACCGCTTTTCCACTCGCGCTATCGGGACGTGGAGCTGGGTAACCCCGGCTCGGGCTTTGTGGTGGATAAGTTCTTCCTAGACGAAAACGGTAATTCCCGTATTGACGTCTTACTCGATTTAATGGGCATGTCCATGTGTCTAATGGACGAGACCTATAAACCCATCCTCCCCAAGCTGGACGTTCCGGTCATCCAAGGGATTTGCGCCTACTCCCCCCGGGCCGCTTGGGCCGAGAGCTTTCAAGGGCTTTCCACCATGGAGGTGACCCACTCGGCGGCCATGCCCGAGTTTGACGGCAAGCTCATCACCGTGCCCATCGCCTTTCGGGAGGAAAATAAGATCGATCCCTTGACCCATGGGTTAGTTAGCTCCTTAGTCCCGGACCTCGAAAGGGTGGCTAAACTAGCTAAACTGACCATTAACTGGGGCCAGCTAAGAAAGATCCCCCCGTCTAAGCGCAAAATCGCCATTATTTTCCACCACTATCCCCCGCGAAACGATCGCATTGGCTGCGCCTCGGGCTTAGATAGCTTCCAATCGGTTTGTCATATCTTAAGTGACCTTAAAGACGAAGGGTACCAGGTGGACGATGTCTTCCCGGAAAAGGACTCCTTAGCCCATTACCTTATCTCCCGGCTAACCTCGGACCGCCGTTGGCTTTCCCCGGAAAAGATGGAGTCTATCGCCGAGGCCAAAGCTGGCCCGGAGCTCTATATCCCCTGGCGCCAGGAGATCCCCGAAACTAACCGGTCTAAGCAGCGCGAGGTCTGGGGCGATCACCCGGGCGATCTTTTTGTCCATGAGGGCCGGATGTTTTTCGCGGGCTTTAAAAATGGGAACGTCTTTGTCACCATCCAACCCACCCGAGGGGCCTTTGAGGCCGCGGAAAAACGTTACCACGACATTAGCCTCCCCCCGCCGCACCAGTACCCCGCCCATTACCGTTGGCTAAGGGACGAGTGGGGGGCTATGGCCGTTATCCACGTGGGCAAACACGGAAGTTTGGAATGGACCCCGGGCAAAGCTTTAGGATTATCCCAAGAGTGCTGGCCGGATCTATCCATCATGGAACTCCCCAACATCTACCCGTACATCATTAACGACCCCGGGGAAGGGACCCAAGCCAAAAGGCGCTCTTACGCTTGTATCGTCGATCACCTAACCCCAGCGGCCACCAACGCGGATCTGTACGATGATTTGGCCCGGATTGAGCTGACTGTCTCCGAATATAACCAAGCTAAAGTCGGGGACCCGGCTAAAATCCCAGTTCTAAGAAAAGCCATCTGGGAAGCCACGGTCGAGGCCAACCTCCAGCAAGACTTGGGCCTAACCGATGAGCCGGACCCGGACGATTTTCCCGCCTTTTTAGCCCGCTTACACGGGTATCTAAGGGAACTAAGCGACACCATGATCGCCGATGGGCTCCACGTTTTAGGCCAAGCCCCGGAGGGCGACCGACTTAGCGAATTCGTGGTCCAGCTAACTAGGCTCAAAAACGGGTCTATTCCCTCGCTCCGCGAGTCTTTGGCCGCGAGCCTAGGTTATGACTACGATAGTCTTCTAATTAACCGAGGGCGGCCTTTAGCGGCCTTTAACAATCTAACCGGCGGGGAAATTATCGGGAAGATCCATGAAACGGCCTTAAACTTAGTCAAAGCCTTAGCCGCCACGGGCTATGACCCCACCAAAGTCCCGGAGATAGTCTTAGCCGAATTCGGTAAACCGGTTCCTCTGGTTGAGGAGGTCCTGGCCTGGATCGCCCATGAGCTGGTCCCTAACATCCGCCTTTGCCGCGAGGAAATTGGGGCGGTTAAAGAGTCTTTAGCCGGTCGTTACGTTAAACCAGGCCCCTCCGGGGCCCCCAGCCGGGGCCAAGCCGACATCCTCCCCACGGGTCGCAACTTTTACTCGGTGGACCCGCGGAAAGTCCCCTCCAAAGCGGCCTACAAAATTGGCTCGGCCTTAGGCGAGGCTTTAATCGAGCGGACCCTAAAAGAAACCGGCCATTACCCGGAAAACGTTGGCATCATTGTCTACGGGACCTCGACCATGCGGACCCAAGGCGACGACGTGGCGGAGATCTTGTTTTTAATGGGCTTAAAACCCATTTGGCGGCCCGATGGGGTGGTCGAGGGCTTAGAAGTCATCCCCTTAAGCGACCTTAAGCGGCCCCGTATTGACGTCACCCCCCGGATCAGCGGCTTTTTTCGGGATTCCTTTCCTAACCTCGTTGAGCGCTTAGACGAGGCCGTCCGGATGGTGGCTTTGTTAAGGGAACCAGTGGCCTCCAACTTTATCCGGCGGCACGTGGAAGCCGATATGGCGGAGTACCGGAACGAGGGCTTAACCGAGGAAGAGGCTTTTCGCGAGGCCACTTTTCGGGTCTTTGGCTGCCCCCCTGGCTCCTACGGGGCGGGGGTGGAAGAGCTAATAGAGACTAAAACCTGGGAGACCCAAAACGACCTAGCGGAAATCTACATCCGCTACTCGGCCCACGCTTACGGGGCTGGCGGCTACGGTTTAACGCGGCCCAATAACTACCGCCGGAACCTTAAGCGCATGGACGTCACCGTGAAAAACGACGACTCCCGGGAATTCGACATGCTTTCTTGCACTGATTATTACAACTACTACGGTGGCCTCATCGCCGCGGCCAAATCGGTCCGGGGCTCCTATCCTTTGTCCATCGTGGGGGACAGTTCCGATCCCCAAAGGGTGAAAACCCGCTCCACCCAAGAGGAGGCCAAACGCGTCCTAAGGGCCAGGCTAATCAACCCCAAGTGGTTAAATGGCTTAAAGCGGCACGGCTACAAAGGGGCCGGGGATATCTCCCACATGATGGACGTCATCTTGGGCTGGGACGCCACCGCCGAGGTCATTGACGACTGGATGTACGAAAAAGCGGCTAAGGCTTGGGTTTTTGATCCAGACATGGCCAAATGGATGAGCGAAGTCAACCCCTACGCCCGCCAAAATATCTTGGATAAGCTCTTAGAGGCCATTAAACGGGGCATGTGGCGGACCACCGAGGACACCGAGGAGCGTTTACGGGAAGCCTACTTGGACTTGGAGGGCCAGCTGGAGGAGTTAAACGATGAAACCGATAGGCGGCCCTTACGGTCCAAGGTTGGCTGATTCGCTTAACCTATCTAGCTTTACGCTCTTTTAGGCGATTAAGGAGAACGGTTTTTAGCCGAATACATTATGCTTTTAGCCACCCCCTATCCGGGTCTAGAAATCCATCGCGAGGACAAACTGGTCTACGGGCGGTTTTTAACTCCCCACGCGGTCCTTTCCACTTCCCGCAGCCAAGGCGGTTATCGCGAGGATCTAAAGTGTCTTTGCAACCATCAAAGCTGCGAAGCCGCTGGCTCCCATGACCGAGGGTCCTTAGCCATAACCGACCCCGACGCTTACCAAGCCCAGGTTCTAAAGGCCCACTCCTTACCCCCGGCCAATAGCGCTTTACTGGGGACCGCGGCCAATATGCGCCTACTAACCATCAAGGTCGAATCCTTCGCGGAATTGACCGTGGCCGCCGCGGTCACCGGTGGCGTGGAAACGAACGCGGCCCGGGCCGGGGACCCGGCCATGGGCCACGAGGGCCCCAATGGCTATGAGTCCCTGTATCCCCCCAAGATCAACCCTGGCCCGACCCCTAACCCTAACCCTAACCCTAACCCTAACCCTAACCCGAACCCCAACCACGGAACCATCAACATCTTAGTTTTCGTCAGCCGCCCTTTAACCCCAGGGGCTTTAGTTAGAGGGATTTCCTTAATAACCGAGGCCAAAACGTGCGCCCTAATGGAACTGGGGGTCAACTCACGCTACTCAGCCAAACTAGCCTCGGGCACCGGGACCGACCAGGTCGGTTTAGCCGCGGCCTTAATTCCCGGGGTTAAACCCCTAGCCGGTGGCGGCCATCACTTAAAAATCGGCGAACTTATGGGTCGCGTCACCCACGACGCGGTCCGGGAGGTCTTAATCCGCCAGAACGGCATGACCCCGGATCGCCAATGCTCAGTTAAGATCCATCTGGAAAGGTTCCATAAAACCCCGGAAGGCCGCCACCGCTTAAGCTCCAAAGAGCTGGTGGATCGGATCGCCCGCTTTTTAGCCCCAACGGAGGTCGAGCTATTGGGCCACAATTACCTGGCTTTTTTTCATGACCCCTGGGTGGTGGCGGCCACCGCCGCTTTAACCCACTTAAAAGACAAGTTCTCTTGGGGTATTTTGCCCATCCTTATCTGGCCCGAAGTCATGGGGGCCTTCGCTGGGCAACTGGCGGCCGCCGTTAGCGGGCGGGTGGATTTAGCCGCTAGTTACGCCCAAGCCTTAACCACGGTCCCTAAGGACGCGGAAAGCGACGCGGCCTTTTTAGATCTGGCGGCCCAGGCTCTAGCCTTAGGCCTTAAGGATAAGTGGGCCTAAAAGCCTTACTTGTGACCAATGGGGTCGTTTAGTCCCCAACTTTTAGGCCTTAGACTATGCCCTATAATTACCGGCCCCTAAACGCTGATCCTAACGCCGCCGGGCCTCGCGACCAGGCTAATGACCAGGCTGAAGACCAGACCGGCGCGCTGTCCAGCGCTCAGCCCAGTACCCAAACCAGTACCGAGTCTGGCGCTCAAGCCAGTAACCAAGCCAGTAACCAGGCCATTAACCACCTTATCCTTATCCTAACCACCCGTTGCCAATTGCGTTGCCTATATTGCTACAACGGCGCGGAGCCGCCCTTGGATATGGACCGGGAGGTTTTAACCCGAGGAATAGCTTTAGCCGCCAAAAGTCAAGGGCCTTTACGCGTCCAACTGACTGGCGGGGAGCCAACCTTGGTCCCGGAGCTTATCGAAGCCGCGGCCTTAGAGGTTAAAAAACTCGACCGGCCTTATCGACTAAGCCTCCAGACCAACGCCACTAGTTTAGACGCGGCCTTGGTAAAGCTTCTAAAGAAACACAGTTTTGAGGTGGGCGTCAGTTTAGATGGGCCGCCAGACATTAACGAGGCTCAAAGAGGGGGCGCGAGGGAGGTTATTAGAGGTCTTACGGCCTTGGATCAAGGGGGGTTGCCCTATACGGTCACCACGGTGGTCACCAGCCTTAATTGTCAGGAATTGTATAAGGTCCCTTTGATTTTAGCCCAGCGCAAGGCGGCTTTAGGTTTAGGGCTAGATCTTCTGGTCCATAAAGGTCGAGCGGGAGCTGTAAGCCCAGAGTTTAACTCTTTATACCAAGGGGTGAAAGAACTGGGGAAGACCTTAGACTTTATTAACGCCCAAAGGGTTAGGCCTCTAAGGCTAAGGGAAGAGGAGTTCTTAAGGAAAGCCCGCTCTGGTCGAAAAGGGGGTTTTTGCGCGGCTTGCTCCGGTCAATCCTTGGCCGTGGCCCCGAATGGTTATCTTTACCCTTGTGGGCAAACGGCCTTTGACCCGAAGTTTCTTTTGGGCCAAATCGCCTCCCCAGGAAAGCTGGTTAGCCCTCTAGCCCAAATGAGCTTAACCGGATCTCACTGCCATACTTGCGCTTTAAAAGGAGCTTGCCCCGGCGAGTGCCCCAGCCGCTTAAGCTATAACCAGCTAACCGATCCGCCCTTAGCTTGCGCCATCTATCAAGCCTTAGCCAGTCGCTAGATACCCGGGCTAGGCTCTAACGGCTTAAATAATCAAAGTTTCAAAATCAATTTTAGGTAGATTTTTTACAATTTTCCTAGTGTCAAGACTGATAGTTATGACCCTCAAAAGAAGATCTAGAATATAGCGGGGCTGGTTACGCTCCATGGCCCAGTAATTTGGGTCGTTAGTTAGACCGCTATCTTTATCGAAAGTGACTTGATAACGCTCCATGACCCAGGCTAGGGCGGATTTCCCATTGACCTCGTACTCGTAAGCTTCCAAAGGGACGCCAGATATTACGATATCTTTATTGAAAAAAATAGTTGTTTTGTCTTCTTTATTATTTTTGTCCCGACCGAAACGCATTTTTTCAATCTTAAAATTACCTAAATTTTCTCCAATAATCTTAACCTTGGCGAAGGGTCTAGCGGTTTCGTAATTAAGGTGGATCGCGGCTAACTCCCGGCCAGCCTTAACAAAAGCCATAAAGTCCTCTTTAGCGTCCACTAGCGGCAATCTGGGTAAGGATTTTTTTAAGTCAATATCGAATTGCTCCCGGTAATCCTCGGAATGGAGTAATCCATATACATAATTAAAAATGTCGTCTTTAGTGATTTTGGGGCCATAAGAAAACTTGCATTCATCGTGGATATAATCGGTGATAGCGTCATGACGCTCATATTCGTCAAAAGAAACCGGGAAAAGGTAGTTTTGTTTAAGATCCCTTGGCTCGTAGAAATAGCGGGGAAAACATTGAGTCCCAGCGTCTAGACAGTTGTAGTCCGGTAGAATATCCGTGATTATGGCGGAGTTCTTTTTCCGCGCCCCCACCCCAGAAACGCAAATAACTAAATTTTTATACTCCGCTTTAGGAAAAATTTTAGGCGTTTGACTAATACGCTCATTAAACAATTTATCATAATACAAATATTGTTTAAAAAAAGGTCGATAAAGCGCTTCCCTAATATTGTTAGAAGAATAACAAACTTCATCGCGAACCTTAAAATTCCGTAAAAGTAAGCTGGACCAGCTTATTTTAGTGGAATCGCGGTCAATAAAATTCTCAAGGGAAAGATTATGTCTGGTGGAATAATAGGCCAGCTTTCGCTCATTATAAAAACCAATGGTCAGAGCCATATTTTTGGCCAGAACGTCTTTCGAGGAGTTAAAACACCAATGGTCTCTATTGGTGGCGATTCCAGCGCTATAATTGTTCTTAAAAAAGGTTTTTTCGTTTTTCGCGTTAGCTTTATCGCCTAAAACAATAAAACTAGAAAATAGCTCACGCCCTTTATTGATCCAGTCGCCTAACGCGTTGGGGTCAATGGTTTCCCAAGAAAGGTTTGGATTGAAAATATCATGGTTGTCCGCGATATAGGCCAGTTTTTGTTCCCGGGTTAAATAATCCCCAATGGCGTGGTAATAAATCTTGGCTGGACCCATCGCCCCTGGTTTTTTGACCAAAATGGTTATGGCGATGGGGGTCCGGCTCCCGGAGCCAAAAACGTTACCGGCATCTTTAAGCCGGGCCTCCCCGGAGGTGCGCCCGTTTCCCCGTAAGTTAAAGGCGTAGATTTGACTAAACTCCTTAGCGAAGCTTTTTCTTAGTCCGTCCATGGCTTGGCTATTAAGCCAAGAGCCGTTGGTGACAAAGGCGATCACTCCCCCAGATTGGGGATCTAAGCGATCGCTAGCCCAGCGAAACGCCTTAACAAACGAGTCGTAAATTGAGTTCTTTAAAGTGGCCGATGATAAAGCCGCGTAAGTTTCGGCGATTCTACGGTGCAATAGAGGGTAATTTTGATTTTTAGCGTTATCGTTAGCCGCTTTTTGCCCCCCGGAAAAAGGGACGTTACTCATTATCACCTTGAATGAGGTTTTTTTGAGGTTTTGCGCTCGCGTGGAGTTGGGTAGGAGTCTATCAACGTCTAAGATCCCGGCCTTACTGTTTTCGTAGAGCTGAAATGAGTCCGTAAGGCAGATTCCCTCAAAAGGTTGATACCTCTCGTTTTCCTTAGCCAGAGCGTGGTAAACGTTCTCAATGTTGACGCTAGCGATATAATAGGCCAGAAGCGTAATCTCTCCGGCGAAAAGCTCAAAGCGGTATTTGTGGTCTAAGTTTTCCCCCAATAGCCCAGACTGAATCAGCCTCGCGAGAAAGGTCCCGCACCCCGCGAAGGGGTCCACGATAGCGACGTTTGGATCCATAAGGTTTAGGTCAAACTCGCGCTTTAAGACCTTGGCCACTGAATGGATGATAAAGTCCACGATTTCAATGGGCGTGTAGACAATACCTAAGGTTTCCACCGCCTTGGGGGCCGCGTAACGGAAAAAGTTGTTATAAAGCTTAACGATTATATTTTGCTTAGCCTCTAGGGTGTCAATCCCGGCCACTTGGTCTTTTACGGTTTTATAAAACCGCGATAAAACCACCTGGTCTTTTTCCAAACCCTCTTGGTCCAAAACCGCGATCATGGCCTCTAGGGCCTTAGACACCGGGTTACTCTGGACAAAGGGATAGTCGAACAGGGCTTCAAAGACCGGTTGGCTGATAAGATGCTGGGCCAGCGTCTCTACGGCCTCTTTGGCGGTGATAAAGGGATTGAGGGACTTTTTAAGACCCTCTAAAAATTCGTTAAACTCTTTTTTGGGCGGCCCTTCTTGGCTAATGACCTTGGTTAGCCGCTCTTCGAACCTAGCGGCGATTTTCGCCACGTCTTGGGCCCAGACTAGCAGATCTTGTTTACCGCCCAGCTTTTTGACCAAACGACCATAGATGGCCCCATGGAGGAGCTTATCGTTTTTCTCCATGATTTTAAAAAGGCCTTCCGATTCGGTTGCGTCCTTTTTGATGTCCTCTTGGGAGTAAGCGATGGAGCCGATGTTAATGGGGTTCCGGCCATCAGGTTTTTTTTCGTTAAACTGGAGTTTATTGATCGTGGCTTGGAACCGGTCGTCATGGGCCTTTAGCGCGTTTAAAACCGTCCAGACCACCTCATAAGGTTTATTCTCGTCTAAAGCGTCATTGGGGTCAACTTGCGAAAATACGCAAACTGGTATAATAATATACCCAAACTTTTTTCCCGGGGCTTTTCGCATGATCCGGCCCACTGACTGGACAACCTCTATTTGGGAATTTTTGGCGGATAAGAACAAAACCGCGTCCAAGGTCGGGACATCGATTCCTTCGGAAAGACAACGCGCATTGCATAATACTCGGCATTCTGGAGCTGGTAGGTAGTTTACGTAATCTGATTTTAGCCAGTTCATCTTGGCGTCTCGCGTCGCCGCTCCCATGGATCCATCAATATGATCGGTATTAAGATCCACAAACTGTCTATTGTCCACCCCTTTGGCCTCGGCGAGCCATCTTTGGCCAGCTAACCGCCACAGCTCCCCGACCCGCTTGGATTTAGCGATGGTCTGGCAGAAGGCCACAGCCCGCTTCATGGGGCCGGGATCCACCTCGTTTAAAATAGTCCCATCTATGGACATGTTTTTCGATAAGGCGTTTAAGCAGCCAATGAGTTTGGTGACGTCATCGGTCTCAATCTCTTTAGCCCCGGCCCGGACTAAGGATTTAACCGAGGCCGGGATCTCATCCGGGTTGACGGTTAGGACCAGGACCTTGTAGTCCGAAAGAAGGTTCCGGTCCACGGCCTCGCCAAAACCGAGATGGTAGATTTCTTCTCCGTAGAGGCTGGGGTCATCCATGGAGCAGAGGATGGCCGAGGCCTCGGCGGCCTTTTTCTTACTGTCCTGGTGGTAGATCCTGGGGGTGGCCGTCATGTACAGACGCTTTTTGGCTTTAATGAAGGCGTTGTCATGGACTTTCACAAAGTCGCTTTTATCCCCATCGGCTAAGATAACCCCAGTCGTCCGATGAGCCTCGTCACAGACGATTAGCTCCACGGTTCTATTTAGCTCAGATAAAGCCGCGGCCACCCGGTCAATGGATTGGTAAGTGGAAAAGATGACCCGGAGTCGGTCCCCTAGCTTTTCCTCGGCGTACTTGAGCCTTTTAACGATGGCCGGAACCGAGGTGGTGGCGGGTAAAGCCAAATCTTCCACCCCAGTCAGGAGCGCATCGCTATAGGCTGTTTTGTCCCCAGCCGACACTTGGGGGTCGGAGCAGACACAGATGGCGTAAATAGGTTTTACGGCTTCCGCGGACCATTCGGTTAAAACTTGGCTGATTAGGGCGATGGAGGGGGCCAAGAAAAGAACTAGCCCTTGGCCTTGGGTCTGTAATTCGGCGATTTTTAAGGAAGTATAGCTTTTCCCGGAGCCACAGCACATAACAATTTTTCCGCGGTCAGCGGTTCGGAAAGCTTCTATAGTCCGCTCCACGGCGGTTTTTTGGTGCTCTAGAAGGGTCTTTTTCGGTAACCTGGCTTTAAGGCCATAGTCGCCTTGGTGCAACTTTTCCCAATCGACCGGGGCCGTCTCTAAATCATAAAGACTGATCTTTAAGCACGGTATATCTTGGTTCCTAAGCTCGTTTTCCGCGTTGACGCTCCAATTGTTGGTGGTGGAGATCCAGAGGCGACGATCAAAGGCCCGGCTTTGCCCAGTCGCGTCAATAAACCGTTTGCCTGAGGCCCCTAAAAACGAGTCCAAAGCCGGTTTATCGATCCAGGATTCCGGGCTATAGCACTTACACTGGATGGCCCAATACTCGCCTTCCTCGGTTAAGGCCACCAAGTCCACGCCAATGTCTTGACCGGTGGGGTTCAGAGCGTGGCGATACGGAAAATCCCCCCACAACCAAATAGTTTTAAATTTACGCTCATAAACAGGATATGTTCTTAAAAAGTTAGCCATTAACCTTTCAAATTTGGCGCCGATTTCACTTGGCGTTAAGGAATGAAAACGGTATTTGGCTAATAGCTCATGAAAAGTCATTAAAAAACCAAGAAAAACCCGAAAAATATGAAAACCAGGCGATTAACTAAATATTAACTATAGCTGAAGTTGTTATCCGTTATCGCCCCGAAAATGCGATCTAAAAGCGACCCATTCGGCCAGGCCAAAGTATACCACTAAATTTTTGGTTTTTTGGAATTTTCGGGCTTGTTTGGTCCGAAATTTGGGGTCTAAACTTAAAAAATTTCCTGGCCTGAGGTCAATTTTTAATATAAGCCCATTGGTTTCATATTTACCAGTAAATGAATTATTATTTATGCTATAATTTAGTTATTAATAATTAAAGTTAATGATATGTTGGGGGGGCTAAATTGAATTTTTTTTTGAGACCGAAAAAACTTTTTGTCAGCCTTATTTGGGGCCCATTTCACCAATAATTATTGACCGCCAATGACCAGGTAATAACCTTCTTTAACCTCCGGAAGCCCAAACCAAGGAGCTTTAAATTCGTAAAAAATATATTTTTTTCTCTTAACATGTGGATAATGATTTTTACGCAATATTTATATGTTGTTTATTTCAGGTTTTCATTATTTTTACGTGTGTAAAATTATTAAATTAACATTAAATAGCTTTTATATTTCAGTTTTGGCGCGTTTTATCCTGCGTAAAATATCGCCATCTGTCCAGTTTTACTTTAAGATAAAACAATCTCCGTAAAATTCGCTCACGAAATCAACGGTTTTCGTCGTTTTTTTTCGTCCCTCCCAGTTATTAAAAGTGTTAGCTTTTAACCCTAGTAACATCTCGCGTTTACCTAAATAACATTTTCTTATTTAATAAAATTCTTTCTTTACAATATTTCTAATCAACTTTTTATTAAAATTTCCTTTTAAAACTCAACTCTGCCAGGGGCTTTCTCAATTTTGATTCCCTTTGCTATGTCTAATTACTGACTTAAGCCTGTACCTCTAAATATTTTTTTGGAGAAAAATTATGAATCTCCTTGACAAATAGGGGGGGATTGGCTATTTTTAAAGAAAGACTTCAAATGTCTTTTACAAAGTCCTTTAGTAACCCCGCTCGGAGATTAGTGATTATGACCTCTATTCCCGCCAATATGAAAGTAGCCGAGATGCTGGGAATAGGGCGCGTTAGGCTAGCTGATAGACCGGTTCCCGAACCCCGCCCAGGCGAGGTTCTGGTTAAGGTCGAGCGGGTGGGAATATGCGGGAGCGATCTTCACTATTTCGCTCACGGGCGGATCGGGAACTATGTGGTCCAACCGCCCTTTATCCTAGGGCATGAGGCTGGCGGTATAGTCGTGGCCTTAGGCCCAGGCGTGGAGTCGCCGCGGATAGGCGACCTTGTGGCTTTAGAGCCCGGCGTCTCTTGCGGGCGCTGCCAGTTCTGCCTATCTGGCCGTTATCATCTCTGCCCGGACGTGCTTTTCTTCGCCACTCCCCCCGTGGACGGCGTCTTAGCTGAATACGTGGCCCATCCGGCTAACCTTTGTTTCCCCACCCCTAGTGGTTTAGACAGCCTCGACGCGGCCCTAATAGAGCCGTTGGCGGTGGGCTTTCACGCGGCGGCCCAAGGGCGCGCAACCATCGGTCAAAAGGCCGTGGTCTTTGGGGCTGGTTGCATTGGCCTTATGACTCTTTTGGCTTTAAAAGCTAGGGGGCTAACTAACGTCACTATAGTGGACCTCATGCCCTCAAGGTTAAATAAAGCTTTGGAGCTCGGCGCCCATAACGTCGTTAATAGCGCTCAAGACGATTACTTAAAGGCGGCGAAGGAAATAACCGGCGGTTACGGCTTTGATTTAGCCTTCGAGACCTCCGGGGCCGAGGCCGCCGCTCGGTTGTCCATAGAAAGCGTCAAAAAGGGCGCCACCATTGTCCTCGTGGGTTACGGCCAGACTGGCGAGATGACCCTGCCAGTCAGTCTAGCCTTGGACAAAGAAGTGGCCATCCAAACCGTGTTCCGTTACCACCACGTCTATCCCGTGGCCATCGAAGCGGTGGCCGCTGGGCTGGTCAGCCCTAGACTGGTGGTCACTAACTCCTTTGACTTCGCGGACATCCAGGAAGCCCTGGATCGGAGCCTTAACGATAAGGCCAGCGTGGTCAAATCCGTTGTGATAGTCAGTGGCTAGAATGGCTAACCCTAAGGGGAGCCTAAAAGCCGCTTCCGCGTCTTCTTCCTCGGGTTTAACGCCTGTCCGCTTAATCGGTTCGACCAAAAGCGACTCGTCTTTGGCGAGGGGGTCAATCGAGCGGAGACAGGAGGCTAAAATGAGCGATATACTCGGATCTTCCATCTTGGGACTAATAGTGCTGTCCCTAGGTCTGTTTCTGGTTTTCGCTGACCCATCCACGGCCATACCCGGCTCTTATGAGAAAATGAACGCTACTGAACAATCTCTATTTAGCCGGTTGTGGTCCGGGCTCCGCGAAGCCCTGGCCAAATTAGAGTCGGGGATTGGCTTAACCAGCCCAGCCAACGACTTAAGTTTGAGCGAAAGCCCTAATCCTCCAGATAAAGAGTTGACTAACGCGCAAGGCTCCTTAAGCCCCGCCTCCTTAAAAGTCGAAATGAGGCGAGTGGAGCCACCAATAATCGCGGTGGCTGAATAAGCGATTAAGCCGCGTAACTAGAACGATATTGACGCTAAAGACTCTTAAGAGTCTATTAGAAGAGCTTTATAAAGTTTTAATCTAGCCATAAAGCCCTTACCAGACGGATCCGCCTGATAAGGCCCGCCTCAACGCCTTGGCGCCTTCCTCCTTAGTGAGCCAAGCCCCTAGCTTAACTTGGCTTGACTTACTAGGGCCAAACCCGTTATGATCCTAAATACATAGGCTTAAAACGCCCATTAGTTAGGGAAATTTTGTTTTTCCTATATTATTAACCTCTAAATCGTTGGAGGTTATCGTCTAGCTAAAGATAGTTTTTGGTAAGTTTTTAGTTATTTTTAGTTAGGCCCGCCCGCCTTTTTTTTAAGCGGCCGGTTAGACGCTTTTTAAACGCCTGGCCAGGCCGCTTTTAGTTTTTAAGGGCGGCGGCGTTATGACGAGCGCGGCTTAGGAGCCGTAAGCCCCAACCATTTTTCAGCCAGTGGTTTAGGAGATACATCATGCGCGGGATTTCACTTTCTTGGTTAAAGATAGCGGTGGTGACTTTTGGTTGTTGCCTAATCTTTGGAGCCCCTTTAGAGGCTAAACCCGGCGTCCCCATGAAGGTGGGCATGACGGTCCAGGATCTTTCCAACCAGATCTGGGCCGGGGCCTGCGACGCTTTGGAAAAGCTGGTCCAAGCCGATGGCGGCCAATTCACTTACCTGGACAGTAAAAGCAACGTGGCCACCCAAGTTTCGCAGATTGAGAATTTTGTGGCTAGCGGGGTGGACATCATCGTTATCCAACCCTCGGAGAAGAACGCCGTGGAAGCCCCTTTGGCCGCGGCCAGGGCTAAGGGGGTTAAAGTTTACTGCTGGGACGAGGACATTGAGAACTCTGACATTAACTGGCTCATCGATAACTACCAACTAGGCCGGATGATCGGCGAGGAAGCCGCGGCCTGGCTCAACCAAAAATACCAAGGCGAAGCTGAGGTGGCCATCTTGGATTACCCTCAGCTACCCATTTTATTGCGCCGGGGCGATGGCATCGCCGACGCCATTAAAGAAAAGGCCCCTAAAGCTAAGATCGTGGCCCGGGACAGCGCCATTAACCCCACCGAGGGCATGGCCAAAACCGAGACCATCCTCCAAGGGAACCCTAAAGTGCGGATCATTGGGGCCATCGGCGGCGGCGCGGCCATTGGGGCTAATGAGGCCATTAAAGGCTCGGGCCAACCCCTTGGCCAGTTCGGGATTTTCGCCGCCGACGCCACCCCCGAGGAGATGGAAGCCATGAAGAACCATGAGGCCATTCGGATGTCCATCCTCATTACTGGGGGACCCAAAGAGATCGCCCAAGAGATCTACCGTTGGCTGGTCAAACTCCGCGATGACCAACCAGTGGAGCGCGAGGTTTTCCGGAAGCTCATCCCAGTGACCCAAGAGAACTTAGCCGAGTATTACGGGAAATAGTCGGTCGCGCCTTTAAAGGCCCTTAAACCATATTTAACTAAGCCGCTATCGCGGCTAAACCTAAGGGTTTAGCCGCGTAGCGACTTAAGAGGCTTACGCGGCCCCTATGGGCCGAGAGGACGGGCGTATGGATCAAGACAACGTTTTAGAGCTCGTCAACGTCAAAAAAACTTACCCCGGGGTGGTGGCTTTGTCCGGGGTCTCCTTCGCCGTGAAAAAGGGCGAGGTCCACGCTTTAGTGGGCGAGAACGGGGCCGGGAAATCCACCTTGATTAAAACCGTGAGCGGGGCCATCGCCCCGGACTCCGGGGAGATCTGGATCGCGGGGAAGCGCTTTAAATCCCTGACCCCCAAGACCTCCGAGGACCATGGGGTCGCGGTCATCTACCAGGAGTTTAACTTAGTCCCCTCTTTATCCGTGGCCGAGAACATTTTTTTAGGCAGCCCCATCCGCCGGTGGATCCTGGTGGATAAAAAGGCCATGGAAAAAAGGGCCGCCGAGCTTTTTGACCTTTTGGGGGTGAGCTTGGATCCCCGGCGGGAGGCCGGGACCTTGTCCGTGGGTTTTCAGCAGATCGTGGAAATCGCCAAAGCCGTGTCCAAAAAGGCGAAGATCCTCATCATGGACGAGCCCTCGGCCCCCTTGACCAGCCAAGAGACCGAAAGGATGCTGGACTTGGCCCGGACCTTAAGAAACGGCGGGGTCTCCATTGTTTACATCTCCCACCGTTTAGAGGAGGTCTTCGCCTTAGCCGACCGGATCACCGTCTTACGGGATGGGGCCAAGATCGACACCAGGTTGACTAAAGATAGCTCCATTCCCAGCTTAGTTAACTTAATGGTCGGTCGAGAAATGAAAGAGACTTTTCCCCCAAGACCTAGGACCGAGCCCGGCGAAACCATCTTGGAAGCTAACGGTTTAACCGGCAACGGGGTTAAAAATATTACCTTCCAAGCTCGCCGGGGGGAGATCTTGGGGTTCGCCGGGTTAGTGGGCTCGGGCCGGACCGAGACGGCCCAGCTCCTTTTTGGGGTCAAACCCCTGGAAGGGGGCGTTTTAAAGGTTAAAGGCCAAAAGGTCCACCCCCAAAGCGAGGAGGAGGCCATCGCCTTAGGTCTAGCTTTAGCCCCGGAGGACCGGAAAAGGGAAGGTCTTCTTCTGACCAAGAGCGTGGTCGAAAACGTTAGTTTAGCCATCCTCAAACGGATCTCCCGGGCCTTTGTGGTTAAAAAGAAGGCTGAGCTCAGTTTATCGAAGGACTACATTGAAAAGTTCAAGATTAAAACGCCTTCCCCCCAAGAAACCGTGGGCCACCTCTCCGGCGGGAACCAGCAAAAAGTCGTTTTAGCCAAGTGGCTGGCCGCTAACCCGGAGATTATCATCTTAGACGAGCCCACCCGGGGCGTGGACGTGGGGGCCAAATACGAGATCTATAAGCTCATCGGATCTTTAGTGGAAGCGGGCCGGAGCGTCATCCTCATCTCCTCGGAAATGGAGGAGCTCATCGGTTTATCCGACCGGATCATCGCCTTCGCCGAAGGGTCTTTAGCCGGGGAGCTGGCCCGAAAAGACTTTAGCCAAGAAAACATCATGGCTTTAGCCGCGGGGGCCGCCCGCCCAAAGGAAATCGCCCCGGGCCACGCCTAAGGCCTAACCCTTTTGGTTTTTAAAGTCGTTTCAGGCCAAGTTAAGGTTGTTAAGGTCGCCCTTTAGGGCGCGGGAAGGGGAGCGAAATTGAGCCCTAAGGAAAACGTAGTGGCCGCGATCACTCGTAAATGCGGCATATATATAATATTAATTGGGTTAATTATCTTTTTTTCGGTTAAAAATGGAGCGTTTTTAACCTCAGGCAATCTATTTAACATCGCCCGGCAAGTTTCCATGCTGGGCATCGCCGCCGTGGGCATGACCGTGGTCCTCCTTTTAGGGGGGATCGATCTTTCCATTGGCTCCCAGGTCACTTTGGTCAACATCGTCACGGCCTGGCTCATGGTTAAGCAGGGCCTAAGCCCGGTTTTGGCCGTGGCCATCGCCTTAGCCATGGCCACGGCCATTGGTTTTTTAAACGGCTGGTCTGTGGCCAACTTAAAGATGCCGGCCATCATCGTGACCTTAGGCTCCATGACCGTCTTAGAGGGCCTAGCCTACATAATTTGTAAGGGCGTCCCCATCTTTGGCTTTCCCAAGTCCTTTTCTTTTATTGGCCAAGGGTATATCGGCCCAGTTCCGGCCCCGGTCATTGTCATGGTCTTAGCCTTGGGGGTGGGGTCCTTTATCTTAAACCAGACCTATTTTGGCCGCTACTTTTACGCGGTGGGCGGGAACGAGGAAGCCTCCAAGCTCTCTGGGGTTAACGTTAAAAACGTCAAATACCTGGCCTACACCTTATCCGGGTTTTTCGCTGGGGTGGCCGGGGTGGTCTTGCTCTCCCGAACCAACTCGGGTCAGCCCATCGCGGGCAAGGGCTTTGAGTTTGACGTCCTAACCGCCGTGGTTTTAGGCGGGGTTAGCGTTAGCGGCGGTTACGGGAAGATCCAGAACGTGGTGGCTGGGGTTTTAATCATTGGCGTTTTGGGTAATGGCATGATCCTTTTAGGGGTGACCCAATACGTCCAGATGGTCACTAAAGGGGCGGTTCTCTTTTTGGCCGTGGCCTTTGATTGCCTCCAGAAAAGCGGGGCTTTCGCCCGCTTAGGCTCTAGGCTCTTCCCCCCCAAACTTGTTTAACCTGGGGGCTACGCCCCCCAGTTAAACCAACCTAGTTAATACCCCAAAGGAAACCAGCCGTGGTGAAAATAGTCTCTTTAGGCGAACTTTTAATTGACTTTACCCCAGGAAAACCAACGCCCACCGGTGAGCCCACCTTTACGCAAAACCCCGGCGGGGCCCCGGCCAACCTCCTGGTGGCCGCGGCCAAGTTTGGGGCCGAGGGCGCCTTTATCGGTAAAGTCGGCCCAGACGCTTTTGGCGACTTTTTAGCCGCGGCCCTAAAGGAGCGGCGGATCGGGACCTCGGGGCTAGTTCGATCGCCGAGCGTTGGGACCACTTTAGCCTTTGTCCACTTAAGCGAAAGTGGGGAAAGATCCTTTAGCTTTTACCGGAACTTAGGGGCGGACATGACCTTAACCCCCGACGAGGTTAACCTCGCTCTAGTTAAGTCGGCCCGGATCTTCCACTTTGGCTCCTTATCCTTAACCCATCCCGAGCCCTACGCGGCCACCCTTTTAGCCCTTCAAACGGCCAAAGAGGCTGGGGCTATAATTAGCTTTGACCCCAACTACCGGGCCCAGCTCTGGCCGAGCCCAGCTAAGTTCCAAGAAACCCTTAAACCTTTTTGGCCTTTAATCGATATTTTAAAAGTCTCGGAAGAGGAAAGTCGCCTTTTAACTGACCAAGGGCCGACCGAGGCCTTAAAAACTTTGGCCGCTTGGGGCCCTAAAGTTGTCCTCATCTCTTTGGGCCCTTTAGGGGCCGGGTATTTGACCCCTTATGGGTTGGGCGCGGTTAAAGCCCCTAAGGTTAAGGTCGTGGACACCACCGCCGCCGGGGACGCCTTTTTCGGGGCCTTTTTAGGCCGTTTGGCGACCTTAGGCGGCGAGCTTTCGGCCTTAGACGATCCCCAAATTAGCTCCGAGATTTTGGCCGTGGCCGTGGCCGCCGGGAGTTTAACCTGCCAAAAGAAGGGGGCTTTTCCGGCCATCCCCGATTCCGCGGCCGTTTTAGAGTTAGCCCAAAGGCTTTAAGGCCCGGATCAAGGGCGGTTTTTAGGTCAAAGTTAGCTCTAACCGGTTAAGGATCGGCCTTTTTAGCTAGAAGTAAAGGCGTAACTCCCTTTTACCGGCTAATCTTAGAAAGTTTTGGCTCTTACTTAATATTTTCGCGTTTAGTTTCTTTAGTTAAGGGCGACGAATTAGGGGAGTTTGACCCGACCTATAAGACCGGGCCAGACCCTAAAAAAACCCATTGACGCTAATTAGCCGTCGCCCACGTCCCATATGGATTTCCCCTAGCGGCCCCCAGAAATTTTGAAACCTTCTTTTTTCTCCTTAAATGGTGTCTTTTCCCGGCGGATTATGCTATTCTTATCTTAGGCTCAAAAAAAAACTTATTCGGGTAGCGCCTCTAGAGCCCTCTGGATCTAGTTAGGGTCGCGCAAGGGTCGGTGCCCCTCTAACCTAGCGCGACACTATGGCCTGGGCGACCCTATGGCCTATCGCGATCATAGGCCAGACGGTTCTTGGGGCCTTTTTCTCCTTACTTTTCGGTTAGCTGGAGAAGACTTTCATGCCTTTAAATAGCTTGGACCTTAAGCGCTTAAATAGGATTAACCTTTATCGGGCCATTCTGAAAGAAGAGACGGTTTCCCGGGGGGAATTGGCTTCGCGCTTAGGTTTAAGCCTCCCCACCGTGGCCCAGAACGTTAAAGATCTGTTTGACCAAGGGCTTATCCAAGAAACCGGGACCTTGGCCTCCACGGGGGGCAGGAAAGCCGGAGGGTTAGCCCCCTTGGCCAACGCCCGCTTAGCCGCTGGGGCTGACATCACCCGGAACCACTTAAGCTTAGCTTTGGTCAACTTAAAGGGCGAGGTCTTAGCCTGGAACCGGCGTCAATTAAAGTTCGCCAACACCCCGGAGTATTACGCCCAAGCCGGGGCCATGGTGGAGGGCTTTTTGGCCGAAAACCAGGTGGAGACCGAGCGTTTATTGGGTCTAGGCGTCTCTTTGCCCGGCATTGTCTCTGAGGACGGAAGCGCTCTTCTTTATTCCCACATGCTCAACTTGGATGGGCCCTTGGACATCCGCCTCCCCTTAACGAAGCGCGAGGTTAAGCAAAAGCTTTTTAACGACGCCACCGCCGCTTGTTTAGCCGAGCTGTGGCTCTCCACCCAATCCCAAGAAAGCTTCTTTTTCTTTTCTTTAAGTAACAGCGTGGGCGGCTGTTTAGTCATCTACGGTCGGATCTTCCCGGGCCACAACCAAAGGGCCGGGGAGACGGGCCATATCATTATCGATCCCCATGGCCCAGTTTGTTACTGCGGGGTTCAAGGCCACTACGATTCCTTTGGCTCGGCCTTAAACCTCTCCACCCCGGCGGGCGGGCGCTTGGAGAGTTTTTTTGAGGGCTTAAAAGACGGGAACCCGGAGTTTACGGCGATCTTTGAAAAATACTTAGAAAGCTTAGCCTGGATCGTGGTTAGCTTACGGGCGCTTTTGGATTGCGACATTGTCTTAGGCGGTTACGTGGGCGGCTTTTTAGGGCCGTACTTAGAGGAGATTAAAAGGCGGGTCTTGGCCTTGGACACCTTTAAGGACGAGTCGGATTATTTGCGCTTAAGCCGCCACAAAATGGAAGGGGCCGCCGTGGGCGTGGCCTTAAACTACATTGATAATTTTATTAATAGTCTGTGATTTTTGGTTTTAACCCCTAACTATAATAGCCCCGATCCTAGCCCCTATCATAGCCCCGATCATGGCCCCGATCATAGCTTCTGGCCTTCCCTTAGGGATCTGGCCCACAGGGCCCAATCCTGTTTATTAAAAAAAACTTAAAACTAACGGAAAAAGTTCGTTTACGGCCTTCTTTTCCCTAAAAGAACTTTTATGAGCTATAGCGTTTCCGCTAGTTTACGCTAAATTAATAGATAAAATTAATTACCCAAAGCTAAATGAATATATGATTATTAATAAACAAAATAAAGTTTAAGTTATAAAGATATTTTTGCTTTTTTAGATTATTTTATTAACCGCCCATCTTGACACCCGCCCGGTTTTCGTCTAGTCTTTCCCTATCTTAACTAAGGCCCCCCTTCTTTCTAGCTCTCGCGACGGTCGGAAAAAGGGCCGTATGGTTCTGGTTAAGTTAACTCGTTAATTGGATTTGGAGAAAAACTAGCCCCATGTTTGACGTAACCTCAGGCGGTTTCAAGGACCGCCGTTTCCGGTCGGCTAACCCCCCCAAAAGTAACCCCCCCGCCGAGGACGATAAAGAGGCGGAAGGTAAACCCAATTTAGGCGTCTGGGAAAAACTAACCTCCCCCCAAAGGGCGGCCGCGGAAAAGCTAGCCCAAGAGTACCGGGAGTTTTTGTCGACCTGTAAGACCGAGCGGACGGTGGGCTCTTATATTCTCCAAAAAGCTAAAGAAGCTGGGTTTAAAGATCTCCTCGGAAAAGACACCGGGTTTAAAGGCGGCTACTTAACCCATCACGGCAAACTTTTGGGTCTGGCCACCTTTGGCGGGGCCAAAGAGCGGCCCTTGGACCAAGGCTTTAACCTCATCGTGGCCCACGGCGATTCGCCCCGCTTGGATCTTAAACCGCGTTGCCTGTATGAGGAAAGCGGTTTGGGGTTATTTAAAAGTAACCTTTATGGGGGTTTGAAGAAGTTTCAGTGGTTAGCTCGGCCCTTAGCCTTATGGGGGTTCGCGGTCTTAAAAGACGGTCGGGAGATCAATATCCGCTTTGGCGAAGAGCCCGGGGATCCAGTTTTAACCATCACCGATATCCTTCCCCACCTGGACTCCAAGGTCCAAAGGGACAAAAAGCTCATTGAGGCCTTCCCAGCGGAAAGGCTGAACGTTTTAGCGGGTTCTAGAGCCGCCAGTAAAGGGCCCAAAAACGAGCGGGTCAAAAAAGCCTTAAAAACCCTTCTGCTTAATAAATGGGGCTTAGAGGAGGACGATCTCATCTCCTCGGAGCTGGAGCTAGTCCCGGCGGGGCCGGCCCGGGAAGTGGGCTTGGATGGCTCTTTAATTGGCGGTTACGGCCAAGACGATCGCTTATCGGTCTTTGTGGCTTTAAAAGCCTTACTTGATAACCCGGACAAAAATAAGCCAGCCCTTTTAATCGTCTTTGACCGCGAGGAGATTGGCAGTTACGGCTCCACCGGGGCGGAAACCAATTTTGTGACCCGTTTAGTGGCCGCGGTCTTGGAAAAAGCCGGCGTAACCCCCACTTGGCGGCTGGTCACCGAGACCTTAGCTAAATCCTTAGCTTTGTCGGCCGATGTGGAAGCGGCCTTGGACCCCACCTTTAAAGAGGTCCACGATGAGTTGAACGCCGCTTTGCTTGGCCACGGCCCCTGCTTAGTGCGCTACACCGGCGGGGCCGGCAAATACGGGGCCTCGGAGGCCCGAGCCGAGTACATGGCCAAGATCCGGCGGCTTTTTGACGAAAACGACATCCTTTGGCAAAGCACCCTACTAGGGAAGCAAGAGTACGGGGGCGGCGGCACCGTGGCCTTATCCTTGGCTTACCACGGTTTAAGCGTGGTCGATTGCGGGGCGCCGGTTCTTTCCATGCATTCGCCTTTTGAGATCACCTCCAAGGCGGATATTTACATGACTTTAAAAGCCATGACCGCGTTTTACCTCAAGGCTTAAGTTAGCCGCGGACCTTAGGTCCACGGCTTTGGCTAAGTTTTTTTTAAGGAGTTGCGATAATGGATAGGGGCGTTATAGGCGTATCGCTAGCGATGATTTTGGGCCTAACTATAAGCCTAATGGCGGTGGCGGGTCCCCAAGGCGCGCAAGCCGCGGATATCGTGAAAATTGGCGTGATGGCGCCAACCACCGGTCCCTGGGCCACTGAAGGCCAGGACATGGTTAAGGTGATCGAGATCTTAACCGAGAAGGTCAATTCCAGTGGGAGCTTAAAGGGCTCGGCCGTCCGCTTAGTCATTGGCGATGATGGCGGGAACCCCAAAACCGCGGCTTTAGCGGCCCAAAGGCTAGTCACCAGCGGCGTCTTAGCCGTGGTCGGCACCTACGGCTCAGCGGTGACCGAAGCCTCCCAAGACATTTACGATGAGGCTGGGGTGGTCCAAGTGGCCACGGGCTCCACCTCCATTCGACTGTCGGAAAAGGGCCTAAAAAGGTTCTTTCGGACCTGTCCAAGAGACGATGAGCAAGGCCGGGTTTTAGCGGCCAAGGTCAAGTCATTAGGTTTTACTAGGCCGGCCATTGTCCATGACAACACTTCCTACGCCCGCGGGTTAGCCGACGAGACCCGGGACATCTTAAGAAAGGCCGGCCAAAAGGAAGTTTACTTTGACGCCATTAACCCCGGCGAAAGAGACTTCGCGGTGGTTTTATCCAAGATTAAAGCCAAAGACCCGGACGTCATCATCTTTACGGGTTACTACCCGGAAGCGGCTTTAATCCTCCGGCAAAAGGCCGGTTTAGGCTGGAACGTCCCCATTATTGGCGGCGACGCCACCAATAACCGCTCCTTAGTGGAATTGGCCGGGCAAGCGGCGGCGGCGGGTTACTACTTTGTGAGCCCTCCCGGCCCTGGCGACATGAAGAGCGCCGCGGCCCAAGATTTTTTCAAAGTCTATGAGGGGAAAAACGGCGGTTTACCTAGCTCGGTCTGGTCGGTTTTAGCGGGCGACGCCTTTAGCGTGATCATGGACGCGGTCATTAATGGGGCCGAAGACTCGGCGGCGGTGGCCACTTATTTGCATAACACCTTAAAAGACTACCCGGGGTTATCCGGAGCCATCTCCTTTAACGAGAAGGGCGACCGGGTGGGCGAGGTTTACCGCCTTTACCGCGTGGACGATAAGGGCCAGTTCGTTCTCCAGAACTAATTATTCTTTGGTATGGCCCATTTTGTTGAGCAGATTATCTACGGTTTAACCGTGGGGAGCGTCTACGCCCTCATCGCCTTGGGTTACACCATGGTCTATGGGGTCATGAAGCTGATTAACTTCGCCCATGGGGAGCTATTCACCTTGGGCGCTTTTGTGGGTTTTTTCTTTTTGGTCACCCTAGACTGGGGCGGGGTCTTCGGCCCGGCCCTAGCCATAGGCCTTACCATTGTCATGGTTTCGGGCTCCACGGCCTTAGCCGGCCACTTATTGGAGCGCGTGGCTTACCGACCCTTACGCCATTCCGATCGCTTAGCCGCCGTGGTCTCGGCTTTAGGGGCCAGCATCTTTCTCCAGAACGTCATTATGGTCGTCTGGGGGGCCCAATACCGGGCTTACAGCGCCTCTTTACTCCCCCAAGTTATCTGGCGAGTGGCTGGCCAGAGTTTCCCCTTAATTCGCTTGTTTGTCTTTTTAACGGCCATCCTCGTCATGGCCGGGTTGTACCTCTTTATCAACCACACCCGCTTGGGTTTAGCCATTCGGGCCGCGGCCATTGACCAAGGGGCGGCTAAACTCATGGGCGTGGACGTGCGAAAAGTCATCGCCGTGGTCTTTATCATTGGCCCGGCCTTAGGCGGTCTCGCCGGTTTACTCGTGGGCGTTTACTACGGGCAAATCAACTTTAACATGGGCCAACTGTACGGGCTCAAAGCCTTCACCGCCGCCGTCATTGGCGGCATTGGCAATATCCCCGGGGCCATGGTCGGCGGCCTATTGTTGGGCTTACTGGAAACCTTGGGCGACGCTTACGTCTCGGGCGCTTGGAAGGACGCCATCGCTTTTGTGGCTTTAATCTTAATCCTAGTTTTCCGGCCCACCGGGATCTTACGGGAGCGGGTGGCGGAAAAGTTATGAGCCCCGATTGTCCAGAGCCTAGCGACCGGAAAGTCCCGAAAGACTCCCCCGAATCAAAAGCCCCTTTTAGCCCGAGCTCCGCTCGGGCCAAGGCCAAAGGCCCTATCGCCCTAGCTATAGGGTGTCTAGTCTTTTTATTGGCCCCCTTTATTTTAGCTGGCCTAAAGATCCAGGCCACCCCGTACATCCTCGATTTATTGTCCATGGTGGGCTTATACGCCTTATTGGCCTTGTCTTTAAACGTCATCTTAGGTTTAGGCGGCATGTTCCATATGGGCCACGCGGCTTTTTTCGCCATGGGGGCCTATGTCACGGCCAACCTCAACTTAACCTATGGCTGGCCCATCTTGGCCACTTTGCCGGCCGCGGCTTTAGCCGCTGGGCTCATGGCCTTAATCGTGGCCTTTCCGGTCATCCACTTGCGCGGCGATTACCTTTTGATCGTGACCATTGGCATTGTGGAGATCGTTAAAATAGCCTTAACCAATGACATCTTTGGTTTAACCGGCGGGCCCAACGGCTTGATCGGCATTTCTCGGCCCACGCTCTTTGGTTATCGGCTCTCCCGGCCCCAGGACTTTTTTTACCTCATCTGGATCATGGTGGCCTTAACCGTCATCCTTTTTCACTGGTTAGAAAACTCCCGCTTTGGCCGAGCCTTAAAGTATATTAAAGAGGACGCCGTGGCCGCTGAGGGCATGGGGGTCAACGCCACGGCCTATAAGCTCATGGCCTTTGTCATTGGGGCCGCCTGGGCCGGCATGGCCGGAACCATTTTCGCCTCCAAGATGCGGACCATCTCCCCGGATTCCTTCACCTTTGGGGAATCGGTGGTCATGTTCACCATTGTCATCTTAGGCGGAAGCGGGAACCAAAAAGGGGTTATTTTAGGGGCCTTTTTAGTCATTTGCTTACCGGAGTTGTTTCGGGATTTTCAAGACATGCGCCTTCTCGCTTACGGGGCGGCTTTAGTGGCCATGATGATCTTTCGGCCCCAAGGTTTGTGGCCCCCTAAAGCGGTCCAATACAACCTCCCTAGCCCGTATAAGGAAAAATACCCGAGGGAAGGCTCTTGCTAATCTTAAGCTTATCCAGCGTCACCAAAACCTTTGGCGGTTTGGTGGCCGTGGCCGGGGTCACCTTTAACGTGGAACGCGGCCAGATAGTCGGTTTAATCGGCCCCAACGGGGCCGGAAAAACCACTATCTTTAACCTTATAACTGGCTCGATTAAACCCGATGACGGGCGCATCTTTTTTTCCGGGCGCTCCATAAACGGCTTAAAACCCCACCGGGTGGTCTCTTTAGGCGTGGCCCGGACCTTTCAGACCATCCGCCTTTTCCCTAAACTAACCGTTTTGGACAACGTCTTATCCGGTCGGCATTGTCGCTTAAACAGTGGGGTCATCGCCTCCTTTTTGCGTCTACCCAGCCAACGCCAAGAGGAAAAGTTGGTTTTAAAGCGGGCCATGGAGGAATTGGAGTTTGTGGGGCTGGCCGAGGCCTGGTCGGTTCCGGCTGGATCCTTAGCCCACGGGGACCAAAGAAAGTTAGAGATCGCCCGGGCTTTGGCCACCGAGCCCAAGCTATTGATCTTGGATGAGCCAGCCGGCGGCATGAACGATACGGAAACCGAGTTTTTAGCCGGTTTAGTCCGCGAAATCCGAGACCGGGACATCACCGTGACCTTAATCGAGCACGACATGGGCTTTGTCATGCGGGTCTGCCAGCGGATTTTAGTCATGGAGAACGGCTCCTTAATCGCCCAAGGGGCCCCCTTGGAGATCCAAAGCGATCCCAAGGTCATTGAGGCCTACTTGGGCCAGGAAGAGGATTAAATGGCCGCGGCCCCGCTTTTAGAGCTTAAGAACCTGGTGGTGGCTTACGGTGGGGTGGAGGCCATCCACGGTCTGTCTTTGTCCGTGGCCCCCGGGGAGATCGTCACCATTTTAGGGGCCAATGGGGCCGGTAAATCCACCACCTTAATGGCCATTAGCGGTTTAGTCCGCCCTAAAGCCGGGGAAATCCACTTTAAGGGTCAAAGGATCGATGTCTTAAGAAGCCATGAGGTGGTCCAACTCGGGGTGACCCAAGCCCCGGAGGGCCGCCGGGTATTTGGGCCCATGACCGTGGAGGAGAACTTAAAGTTAGGGGCTTTCACCCGCCGAGGCCAGGATCTGGAACCCGATCTGGCTCGGGTCTACGAGCTCTTCCCCAGGCTCCTCGAAAGACAAAAGCAGATGGCCGGGACCTTATCCGGCGGCGAGCAACAGATGCTAGCCATTGGCCGGGCCTTAATGGCCCGGCCAACCCTTTTGTTATTGGATGAGCCGAGCTTAGGTTTGGCCCCTCTGTTAGTGAAATCCATCTTCGCCACCATTAAGAGCATTAACGAATCCGGGGTGACCATCATCTTGGTCGAGCAAAACGCGAGGGCCGCCTTAAAGCTGGCCAACCGGGGCTACGTCTTGGACGTTGGGCGTTTGGCCTTGGAGGATCGGGCCGAAAGGCTCTTAAACAACCCCCAGGTCCGGGACGCTTATTTGGGGGCGCGATAATTTTATAGCCTTAGGTGGGTAATATTGATACAATGAGTCTTAGAAAAATACGCTCAACCTAAGGCCACAAGGTAATGACAGAACACATTCTCATCGTCGATGACGACCGCGAGCATCTTTTTATGCTTAAAACCGTCCTTAGTGACTGGGGTTACGCCATTGACACGGCCGTGGACGGGGCCAAAGCCGTCCGTTTGACCCGGGACCGCCACTTCGCCCTCATTTTGATGGACGTCCGCATGGGTGTCATGGACGGTTTAACCGCCTTAGACATCATTAAAAAAGAGGGTCTAAACACGGACACCCCCATTATCATCATGACGGCCTTTTCCACCGTGGCCGACGCGGTGGCCGCCTTAAAGTCCGGGGCTTACGATTACTTAACCAAACCTTTGGACTTAGACGAGCTCCGTTTAACCTTAGAAAGGAGCTTAGAGCATAGCCGCCTCCGCGAGGAAAAGGAGGCCGGGCTCTTTGGCGGGCCCAACATCCTTTTAGGCGAAAGCCCGGCTTTTAAAAAAGTCTTGGATCTGGTGGAATTGACCGCCCCGACCGAGGCCACGGTCCTAATTACCGGCGAAAGCGGGGTGGGTAAGGAAATGGTGGCTCGGCTCCTTCAGGCCCGGAGCTTACGGGCCAAATTCCCCTTTATCACCATTAACTGCGCGGCCATGGCTGAAACGCTCCTGGAGGCCGAGCTCTTTGGCCACGAGAAAGGGGCCTTCACTGGCGCGGAAAAACGCCGGGAAGGGCGCTTAAAGGCTGGCACCGGGGGCACGGTTTTTTTGGATGAGATCGGGGAAACCTCGCCCGCCTTCCAGGCTAAACTCTTGCGAGTCTTACAGGATGGGGAGATTCAGCCCTTAGGCAGCGACTCCACGGAAAAGGTGGACGTGCGGTTCTTCGCGGCCACCAACCGGAACCTAATTAAAGAGGTCGAATCTGGGCGGTTTCGGGAAGACCTTTATTGGCGCTTAAACGTGGTGGCCATTGAGGTCCCGGCCTTACGGGATCGACCGGAGGATATCCCGGCATTAGCCAACTTTTTTATCCGCCAGTACGCCTTAAAGAACCATAAGGCGGTTAAAGGGTTAGCCCAGGACGCTTTAGCGGCCATGACCGCTTACCATTGGCCCGGGAACATCCGGGAGTTGCAAAACGCCATGGAAAGGGCGGTTATCCTCATGCGCGGGGAGTATATCACCGCCAAAGACATGCCGCTAAACCTCTCTTCTGGGGTGGTCAATAGCGTGGAGGAGCTCCCCTTGAACTTGGATGAGCTGGAGCGGATCGCCGTGGAAAAGGCTTTATCGGTCAATAAGGGTAATAAGACCCAAGCCGCTAACTCTTTAGGGGTCACCCGGAAGACTTTGGCCGCTAAGCTAAAAAAGTTTGGGGTCAACCTGGACGGGAATGATTAGCTAAAGACCGCTTAACCTAGAGGCCAAACTTTAACCGAAATAGTTTATAGTGGCCGCAAAATAAGAGCTAGGCTCCTTGGTCGCGCCTTTCGCGACCCAAGGCGGTCCTAGCTTTTTTTATGGCCGCTGGTTGGTTTAAGGGCGTTAGAAGGGGGCTATAAGGCGCGTCAGGCTCGGTGAGGGTAGGTTGGCGGTGGTCTCTGGAGGGATATCCGGTGGTAGGGCGCGGGGCTAAGGGTGGGGCGTCGGGAAGGTCGCGGACTAGTTTGGAAGGTTGTAGATAGGGCGACTGGCGGGGGTTGATTGCGGATGGTTCTGGAAAGCTATAGATGGCGGTGATTAGAAGGTAGTGGACATAGGCGACTGACAGGCCAGATGAGGGCGGCTGGAAGGTTGTAGACGGGTCGGGAAGTTTGTAGATGGATCGGGAAGGTTGTAGATGGATCGGGAAGTTTGTAGACGGATCTGGAAGGTTGTAGATGGATCGGGAAGTTTGTAGACGGGTTTGGAAGGTTGTAGTTAGGACGACTGGCGGGGGTTGATTGCGGATGGTTCTGGAAACCTATAGATGGCGGTGATTAGAAGGTTGAAGACGGGGCGAATGGAAGGCCTAATGAGGGCGGCTGGAAGTTTGTAGACGGATCGGGAAGTTTGTAGACGGGTCGGGAAGGTTGTAGATAGGGCGACTGGCGAGTTGGTTGCGGACGGCTCTGGAAAGCTATAGATGGCGGTGATTTGAAGGTTGAAGACGGGGGAGACTGGAAGGCCAGATAAGGGCGACTGGAAGGATGTTGATGGGTTGGGAAGGTTGTAGTCAGGTCTGGAAGGATGTAGACGGATCGGGAAGTTTGTAGATGGGTCGGGAAGGCTGTAGATGGATCGGGAAGGTTGTAGATAGGGCGACTAGCGGGTTGGTTGCGGACGGCTCTGGAAAGCTATAGATGGCGTTGATTAGAAGGTTGAAGACGGGGACGAATGGAAGGCAAGATGAGGGCGGCTGGAAGGCTGTAGACTGGTCGGGAAGTTTGTAGACGGGTCGGGAAGGCTGTAGATGGGGTGACAGGCGGGTTGATTGCGGACGGCTCTGGAAAGCTATAGATGGCGGTGATTAGAAGGTTGAAGACGGGGGCGGCTGGAAGTTTGTAGACGGATCGGGAAGGTTGTAGATGGCTCGGGAAGTTTTTAGACGGGTCGGGTATGTTGTAGTTAGGGCGACTAGTGGGTTGGTTGAGGACGGATTTGGAAAGCTATTGATGGCGGTGATTTGAAGGTTGAAGACGGGGGAGACTGGAAGGCCAGATAAGGGCGACTGGAAGGATGTTGATGGGTTGGG
>JAISRZ010000001.1 GCA_031273455.1 Deltaproteobacteria bacterium
TTGGGGGGACGCTCCATAAAGGCGACAAAAGGGGCGTCGTACTCGTCTATAAGGATGGCGCAAGGGCGCTTGGCTTTCTCGGCCGCTTCCATGATGAGAATTCTTAACATCTCCCCAGGCTGGAGGGTTGGGTCCACCTTGACGCCTAGTTTTTTGGCGAGGATAGTTGTTTCAAGCCCCAATGACTTCTTAAACACTTTCACGCTTTCGCTCAAGGTCGGGAGGGTCATGTCGAGATGAATGACCGGGCGGGGAGCGAACCTTTTCTTATCCAGTTGACTTTCGATATAAAGCCCCTTAAAAAGCTCCTTCCGCCCCAAAAATAAGTCCTCTAAGGTGGAGACGGTCAGGGATTTCCCGAAACGCCTCGGGCGGGAAAGAAACCAGACTTTATTTTTATTGGAAATCATCCTAGCTAGGAAGGCGGTCTTATCCACATAAACCGACTCTTCTTGTATTATTTCCGCAAACGTCTGGACGCCTGACGCTAGATCGTTAAACTCATCTTCCATGACCAACCACCATCGTTCTTTTTAATAGTATAGTATTTTTTAATTTTGTTCAAACCCTAGTCTAGGAAGTCAAGAATCTAATTTTGGCTTCAGCCTGGAAATCCAATTTGGGTAGGCGGATTAATTGGCTTCACGATGACAGTCAATTGATTAGCGCTTTTAAATTAGCGAACAAACTAAAACTAAATTATTGTCTTTAATTTTTTTTTCTTAACTTCTAAAAATAATTCTTATAATAAACAAAATTGTACAAATAAATTATTTAAACATAGTATTATTTAGTTATATAATATGTATATAAATTAATGCAGTAAATATTTATTTTATAGTGCCGCCAAATATTCAGAATAAAAAATCTTAGATAAGTATTTTCTCTTGATACTCAGATAACTCTGTATAATAATTAGGGATGCGTCTAATAGATACTTATTCAGTATCTTCGTGAGTAGGCCAGACCGATCCCGGAGAAAAGGACCGGGAAAAATATTCGTTACTCTATTATAGATATTGTTCTGGCCGCCTTTAGCGTATTATTTTTCCCAACGCGCTTTATGGTTTGATTTTCAACCCAATAATTATTTTTTGATTCCAAAATTAGAATCGCTGAATTGCATTATTTACAATAATATTATTGTAATTACTAAAATTATAAAAAATTTAAATAATATTTAATATAAGCTTTTCGTATTTTTTAAAAAATGATATAATTTAAAATTTATGGAATGAAACTTTATATCAAGACTACTGAGCAAAGTCATTGTAAAGATGTTCTCTTTGATTCCGGACCATTGGGTGGAGAAAATTACTAGTAACGCTTTTCGTTTCTTAAACAGGGTGGGGGGAAGTCAATGTGGGGGGAAGTCAATTCCTCCTTAAAATGAACCAAAACTTTTCATTTTTCAGGCGGCGGCCATAAAAAGGACAGCCAGTCACAGCGCCGGATGAAATCAGAGACATCCTGATTTCTCTGGGTGGAAGTGGAAAATCCTTTTGACGCTGAGTAAAGTTTCATTTTAGCGGTGAAAACTCTTTTAAGATCGCTCCTTTAGTTAATTCCCGGCTAACGCGGACGGGCTCATTCGCCTCATTAATCAGATCAATGGGGTCGACCTCAAAATCATGCCAATGTCCGTCCCACTGGGGGTCTAAGGCCCAGATCCGCTCGGCTAAGGGCGGATGGGTCATAAACCGACTTTTAATAGGCTCGGTGAAAAATAGGTGGCGACACTCTAAACTCATCTTCTTTAAGTTTTTGACATAACCGGATTGGGTTAATCCGCCTATTTTGATTAAAGCCTGGGCTAAGGCGCTGGAGTTCCGGGTGAACTGGACCGAGCTCGCGTCGGCCAAAGACTCCCGACGACGGTTAAAGGCGGCTTGGATCAAGCGACCGCCTAAATCCCCGATAAAGCCCAAGGCTATAAAAAAGACGCTTATAGGGATAATCCCGGGGTTTTTGGGGGCCGCCCGCAACATGAAGAGCCCCATTGAGGTTAAAGAGAAAAAACCATGGAGCCAGCCGGCCATTAAAGTGTTATGGCGCATGTCCCCGTTTAAAATGTGGCTAAACTCGTGGCCAATGACCCCGCTCAATTCCTCGCGGTTTAAATACTTTAAGGTCCCTTTGGTGACCATGAGGGCCGCGTCGTCTAAGGTTAGGCCCACGGCCATGGCGTTAACCCCCCTTTCAAAGGGCATAATATACAGATCCGGGACCGGGGACCTTGAGGCCAGGGCCATTTCCGTCACCACGTTTCTTAAGACCTGTTCCCGAACTTTCCCCGCATCCGTCTCTAAGACCGATTCCGTTTCCCCTAAGGGGATCCCGCCTAAAGAAGTGGTCACGAACGAGCTGCCCCGCTCTTTAATGAGCCAGACGCGTCTTATAGCCGAGCCTAAGTTGTAGAGGCCAAAGGCGATGGTGAAGATTAAAGCTAGGGAGACGGGGGTATTCCCGAAATAGATGACCATTTCCTCGCTTGATAACGGGGTATGGCGAGAGGTAAAGTTATGGGCTAAGAAAAACTTAAGGCCCCAGTAAAAAACGGTCAGCCAAACTAGGGCCGTGACGATAAAAGATACGGTAAAGAGAAAGCTAACTCTTTTAGTGTCCTTTTGCCATTGGAAAAAATTTAAAGGGTTAGGCTCGGTCATGGATCGCCTTTTAAGCTTAAGCTTAAGCCTTTTCGCGGCCCTTAATTTACGGCAGATTGACGAAAAAACCCGCGGGGGCGATATCGGTTAAAAAGTGGGGGTTTAGATCCCGAAAAGTTTTGTAGTCGACCTTACTTTTGGCGGCTAACTCCTTTAAGCTCGTTGGCGCGGTCAGTTTTTGGCGATTTTTGGCCAGAGGGGGCCAGGGTTTAACGTTGGGGTAACCGTAAGCCGCGGGGTCCCCAAAGAGGTATTTACCGGCTAAAACTTGGTACACGGGTTTTTCCAAAGACTCGGTGATATACAAAGAAAAAAAGTTTTTGGCCCCGCCCGCCGCCGCTTGGGCCGCCAGGAGCGACCGCTCGTCAATAAAGGCGGCTAGGGCCATTACCGGGGACTTATGGGCCGCGATTAAGTTTTTTAGTTTATTGGCCGCTTGGTTAGTCGAAGCCACCGGATCCAAGCGCTCATCCACTTCCGAACTGACGGTTAGCCCCATAGTTTTGGCCTCATTGACCGTTAAGCGCCAGAGCCCGGCCCGACCGCCGGCTTGATAGGCCGGGGCCAAAGAGGTTAAAGTCATGGGCAAATACCGAAAGTCGATAGGGACCTTATTTTGAGCCAAGGCCGCGTCGATTAAGGGCAAGTGTCTTAAAGAGCGGCGCAAAGTTAAAAAGACCCTGGCTTTGGCCTCGGACAACAAAAGGAGCTCTTGATCCAAGTTTTCGGCCACGTTGGGCTGATTAAGGGGGATCTTTTCCCCGGCGAACTCATCGGCCCCGTAAGCGGGGCTTAAAAACCCCCCAGCCCAGAGGGCGGCCAGGGCCATCAACCCCAATAACTTTAACCATTTAACCTGGTGACAAACGCGAGACATCATGGCCTTATCAACTTTCTTTAGCCGCTATTTAGCTGGCGACGGATTTTTGGGCTCGCCTTTCCGGTCGTTTAACCAGTCGGTTAAGACTTCGGCGATTTTCCGGTTGGGGTTCATATCGGCCAGGATAAAGGCGGTCTGACCGGCTCTATCTTTTTTGTAGGGATCGGCCCCGGCGGCCAGTAAAGCTTTAATCACCAAGGGCTCATCGGCTAGGCGGGCGGCGATTTTTAAAGCGTCCCGACCTTTCTCGTCCTCGTTATGGACGTTGGCCCCTTGGATTAACAAAAGCCGCGTGATCTGGGGCTCGGGGTTGGCCACCGCCGTCATGAGGGGGGTTACGCCCATTTTGTTTCTCAGGTTGACGTCCAAGCCTAGCTGTAAAAGATACTTAATGACGTTGGGGTTGGAGTTGGTTAAGGCGGCCCCAAACAGGGCGGAGTTCCCATCGTAGTCCGTGACTTTCGGGTCGGCCCCGGCGGTCACTAAGGCGCTAATGGCGCTTTCCGCGGGGTTTTGGGCCGCGGCCATAAACGGCGTCTCCCCGGACTTGGACCGTAGCTCCAAGGTGGCCCCGGCTTTTAAAAGCTCGGTGATAATCCCGGGGTTAGCGGTCCTGCGGGCCACTTTATGCAAAACGCTTTCCCCTTCTTGGTTAACTTGATTGACCTTGGCCCCTAAGGCTAGTAGTTTAGTTAAGACCAAAGGGTTAGGGTTACTTAAGGCGGCTAAGGTTAAGACGCTGGTCCCCATGTCGTCCAAAACCGCCATATCGGCCCCGGATTTCACCAAGGTCTCGATGACGTCCACCGTGGGGTTCTGGGCCGCGGCTAGGGAGAGAGCGCTGTTTCCGGAAAAGTCGCGCTCGTTAATGTCTTTGGTGACCGGTATTAAAACCCGAATGGGTCCGGGGGTGTGGTTAAAGAGGGCCGCGGCCCGTAAGGGGTTTAAGCCTAAGTTGGGCTCAATGGCCTCCGGGTCAGCCCCGGCCTCCAAAAGGAGGGTTAGGACCAAAGGGGAGGTGTTTTTGGCCGCGGCTAAGGTTAAAGGCGAAAACCCGTATTGGTCGGGCTCGTTGACCTTGGCCCCGTCTTTTAAAGCTTTACTGATCTCCGTGGGCAAACCGGTTTGGCAGAGGTTAAACCACTGGGTGGCCGCTTCGGTCTGGGCCGGGGTCTTAGCCGCTTCCGGGGCTTTAGATTCCGGGGCTTTAGATTCCGTTTTGGGCGGGTTAACGGATACGTTTTGGGCCCAGCTAGGGCTGGCCCCTAAGACTAGGCTTAAAACTAGAAATCCCCCCCATATTATTGGGCCTATAAGGCCATATTTTCCGCGATATCCCAAAAGCTCTCTCTCCTTAACCCACGACTTCTTACGGCCAATTTTGGTCACTTAAAGTCGTTTTTGGTGACCACCACAATGCCCCGGGGGGTGACGGTGAACCGCCGACGATCCTCGGTGGGGTTATAGCCAATCTCGGTTTTGGCCGGCAAACGGACGTCTTCGGCGATGATGGCTTTTTTGATCTTAGAGTAGCGGCCAATGTCCACGTTTTCCATGACCACCGACTCATCGACCGTGGACCCGCGATGGACCGAGACGTTGTAAGAAAGAACGCTGTTCCGGACTAACCCCCCGCCAATGATGGCCCCGTGGGAGACCAAGGAGTCCTGGGCCAACCCGTGCATGGGTAAACCATCCTCCCCTTGGACGGATAAGGTCTTGGCCGGCGGGTACTGCCGTTGATGGGTGCGCATGGGCCAGCGGACCCCGTAGAGGTTAAAAAATGGGGTCAGCCCGCAGAGATCCATGTTGGAGTTCCAGTAGGAGTCTAAGTTCCCCACGTCCCGCCAGTAACCCGAGTCATGGGCCACTTCCACCGGGAGCTCGGCCCGGCTCCCCTCGGCGTCGGTGAAGAAGACCACTTCCTCGACCCGGTTCTCTTGGCGGTAAGGGTAGGCCATGATTTTGTGGGACTTTAAGATGCTCGGTAAGATGTCTTTCCCGAAGTCCGGCTTTTCGTCGCGCTTTAAAAGATCGATTAAAACGCTAGCCGTAAACATGTAAATGCCCATGGAGGCTAGGCACCAGTCGGGGCGACCGGGGATGGTGGCCGGGTTTTTGGGCTTTTCCTGAAAGCCCGTCACCTGGAAGGACTCGTCCACCTGGAGGACCCCGTACTCTTTGGCTTGGTTTTTGGCCGTCTCAATGACCGAGATGGTCACGTCGGCCTTGGAGTTGACGTGGTATTTTTTAAACAGGCTGTAATCCATCTTGTAGACGTGGTCCGCCGAGAGGATGAGGATGTGGGAGGGGTTTTCCTCCTCAATCATCTCCAGGTTCTGGCGGATGGAGTCAGCCGTCCCTTGGTACCACTGGTTCCCGCGCATCATCTGCGGGGGGACAATGCGTAAAAAATGGCCTAAAGCCGGGCTAAAAATGCTCCAGCCCGTCTCAATATGCTGGATTAAGGTCTGGCTTTTATACTGGGGTAAAACCAGAATCCGAAAGACCTCGGAATTGATGCAATTGGAAAGGGACAGATCGGCCAAAAGGTAGATCCCGCCAAAGGGGATGGCCGGTTTGGAGCGCGACTGGGTTAAGGGCATGAGCCGTTCGCCTTTGCCGCCAGCCATGATGAGGGCTAAGACATTTTTCATGGGCGCCTCCTAATCCCTATGGGCTCCGCTTGGCCTTAGGGCCAAGCGGGTTAAAGGTTAAAATTTAGGGTAACCTTAGGTCCACCCTAGCCCTAAACTCCATTGGTTAAGCAAACTATTAGGACCAGCTTTAAGACCCTTAAAACCCGGTCAAATATGACCGCCACGGGCTTTTTTCGTTAAAAGCCTAAGGCCCTATTACCCTAGCGAAAAATGGCTTTTACGGGCTTATTTAAAGGTCATGGGGAATGAGGGCTAAAAGCCGGGCCTCCTCTTTTTCTTGGGCCGCTTCCTCGGCTGGCCCTCGGGCGTGGTCAAAACCGAGTAGGTGTAAGGTCCCGTGGATGAGGTAAAAGTAGAAAACCTCGCCCACCGGTCGATTGGCCGCCTCGGCTTCCCGAGCCACGGTCTCTAAGGAAATGGCCACGTCCCCGAGGTACGTTCCCTTGGATCCGGGAAAAGGCTCCCCCCCGGGAAAAGCCAAAACATTGGTCGGGGCGTCTTTTCCCCGAAACTTACGGTTGAGATCCTGGATCTCTTGGTCGTGGGTTAAAAGGACCGTTAAGCTGGCCTTATCTTGGCCCAAAGCTCTTAAAACCTTGTTTAAGCGCCTTTTAAGGGCTAAGGGCCTAATGGGTAAGACGTTTGGCTGGCTCACCAGCGATATGGCCATAAATGACCTTGCTCCTGGCCGCTTGATCCCCATGGGCCGTCTTGGAGATGACCGGATAGGCGATGCGGTGGTGGTAGATGCCAACTAGGATGTTGGTGAAGACCCTTATTGTGTCGGTGACGTCCTTTAAGACCAGATCGCTCGCGTCTAACTGCCCATCGTCAAAGATGCGGTTGATTAAAGCTCGGACCAGCTCTTTAATCTTGGTGGGCGTGGGCTCGGTTAAGGAGCGGGTGGCCGCTTCGCAGATATCGGCCAGCATGACTAAACCCGCCTCTTTACTGGCCGGTTTGGGCCCGGGGTAGCGAAAGTCGCCCTCATTAATGTCCGGGGAGTTGGGGCCCTTTTTCTCTTTGGCTTTGTGGTAGAAAAAGGACATTAACGAGGTCCCATGGTGCTGCTCAATGATGTCCACCACCTGCGGGGGCAGACCGCTAGCCCGGCCCATCTCCACCCCGTCTTTGACGTGGCCGACCAAGACCAAGGCCGACATGGTCGGGGTTAAGGTCTCGTGCTTGTTTTCCCCGGTCTGGTTCTCAATGAAGTACAAAGGCTTTTTGACTTTCCCGATATCGTGGTAATAGGCCCCGACCCGGGCTAAATGGGTGTTGGCCCCAATGACCTCGGCCGCCGCCTCAACCATGCTACCGACAATGACCGAGTGGTGGTAAGTCCCGGGGGCCGCCAGCATTAGCTCGCGCAAAATGGGCCGATTAAGGTTCCCGAGTTCCATAAGCTTAAGGTTAGTCGTAAACCCCAAAGCCATCTCAAAAAGAGGGACTAAGCCGCTCGCCACAATGCCCGATAGAAGCCCGGAAAGTAGCGCCCCGTCTAAATCAAACAAAAACTGGGTGGCCCACACCGGCTCCCCCTGGTAGAGGGTTAAGCCCAAAGCCGTTAAACAGTTGACCAAAGCCGCCAAAGCCGCGGCTGGGATTAAGCGAGCCCTTTCGCTAATGTGCTTTAAACGCCAGTTGGCGATGAGACAGCCATTGGAAATGTAGATAAAAGCGGCTAAAGAGTCCAAAGGGGCGATGGACGAGGCCAAAACGGCCCCCAAAAAGGTCACAAAGAGGGTCCGGCGTAAGCCCAAAAAGATGGACCCAATAATGGCCAAGGTGGCGAAGGGCATGGCCATAAAGACCGTGTGGACCTCAATGTTGTCAAAGGTGGCCGATAGGGCCCTCCCCAAGCGGCCCGAGGACCAGGTCATGACCAAGAGCATTAAAAGCAAGAAAAAAACTAAAAACTGCTCCCGGTTATTAAAAACGTATTTTTTGTCCAACGAGGAGATAAATTGGGAGACCGTTAAAAAGATGACAAAGATGACAAGTAACCCTAAAGCCGTGTGAAACCTTTGTCTTTTGGCGGTTTGCTCCCTTAGGGCGTTCAGTTTTAAGTTGATTAAAGGGGTGACCCTTTCGCCCTCCCTAACGAGGATTTCCCCGGGGGCCACGTAATGGCGGACCTCTTTAATGGCCCGCACCGCTTGGAACCGCTTATTGTCGAGCTTTTCTTGGTCCAAAGAAAGGTTGGGGGTTAAAGCGGCTAAGACTAAGCGGGCCACTAACCGACCGTGGGCCGTGTTGGTCTCTAAGTCCATTAACCGGACCCTGGAGTCCACTAAAAACTGGGCTTTTTTAGCCGTTAAAAGGGAGTCAAAGGGGACGAGGTTGGTTAAACCCAAGCCTAAGCGGGTCACCTCGACGTTCCGGCCCACTAAGGTCGCGTCCTCCAGGTTGGGCTCAACCACCCCTTGGGTCAATAACTCCAAGGAAAGCCAGGCCACGGCCCGCTCCAAGGACTCGTTAAACCCATTGACCGCGACTTCGGCGAGTAACTCCCCACTTTCCGGGCTCTTAAAAAAAGCGGCGAAATCCTCTTGAAAGCGCGGGGGGAGGTTCCCGGCGTACAAAAGGTGATCCCGGCCTTGCCGAAAAAGGCGGCGGATGTGGCTAATGGTGAGATCCGTCACCCGCTCGTCCATGGTTAAGGTCGGGGCCGCGGCCCGATAAGCCTCTAAGCGCAAAGCGGCGGTCACCACCGGGTCCGGGACTTGGATCTCCCGATCCGAACGGATGGTCCGGTCAGCCACTTCGCCCACGAGGTACCGCTCTTGGGCTGGGGTGGCTAAAAAGACCGTGGTCAAAGCCAAAACGACCACAAAGACGATCCGTAAGGGGATTGAGGCCGGGGCGTTCAGCTTTTGGGCCAAACGCCAGGACCGCCACTTGGCGGGGTCAAACGATTCTATATAAGGGGTTAGCCAGCTCATAAGTTAGGCTCTAGTTCCCCGGGGAACTTATCGCGGGGGGCGGCGGGAACTTTTCCTCTGCGCTCGTAAGCCTCTAAAATGGCTCGGACCAAAGGATGGCGGACCACGTCGCTTTCTTTTAAATGGCAAAAGCTGACCCCCTTAACGCTCGGTAAGATTTCCATGGCTTCCACTAAGCCTCTTTCCCGACCGTCCGGTAGATCGCTTTGACCCGGGTCGCCCGTGACCACGGCTTTGGAGCCAGGCCCTAGGCGGGTTAAAAACATCTTCATTTGGGCCGGGGTGGTGTTCTGGGCCTCGTCTAAAATGACAAAGGCCCCGGAGAGGGTCCGACCGCGCATAAAGGCCAAGGGGGCCACCTCCAAGCGGCCTTTTTCCCAGAGGCGATAGTAACCGCCCGGGACCAGCTCGGATAAGGCGTCATATAAGGGCCGTAAGTAGGGGTCAATTTTCTCGGTTAAATCCCCGGGCAAAAATCCCAGTTTTTCCCCAGCCTCCACCGCGGGCCGGGTTAAGATTAAGCGACTGACCTCGCCTTGGGCTAAAGCCGCCAAAGCCGCGGCCACGGCTAAATACGTTTTCCCGGTCCCGGCGGGCCCTAAGCCAAAGACCAAGTCCGAGCGGCTAATGGCCTCTAAGTAGGCCCGTTGGCCTAAGGTCCGGGGGACGATGGCCACGCCCTCTAGCTGGAGCCTAGTCCCTTGGAAAAAATCGTTAACGTCAATGTCCGGGTCCTGCGACAAAAGGGTGGCTAAGCATTCCACTTCCCAAGCGCTGGGGGCGGCCCCGGCGATGGGGAGGCGCTCTAAAGCGGCTAAAGCCTTTTGGCTTAAAGCCCTTTTGACCGGGTCCTCGTCCAAAAAGAGGAGTTCCTCACCCCTTTGACCGACCGTAAAACCTAAGCGCTCGGCTAAGATCTTGAGGTTCCGGGACCCGGGCCCTAAACGCGAGCGGCGGGAAACGACTTCGCCGTTATTGACTGGGACGAGGTTAGGGCGGGCCATGGTTAGACCACCGAGGTCCCAATGGTGGCGTAAATCAAAAGCGAAGCCACGTCATTGGCTGAGGTGACCACCGGCCCGGAGGCTAAAGCCGGATCCACGTTGACCGCCCGAAAAAACAAAGGGGTCACGGCCCCTAAAAAGGCCGAGACCAAGATGGCCGAGCTTAAGGATAAACCCACGGCTAAACCCAAGCGAAAAGACCCGTGTAAGGCCCCGGCGATGGTTAAGATAGATAAACCAAAGACCAAAGCCATGACCCCGGAGACTTTTTGCTCCATGGATAGGCTACGTAAAATTAACCCCGGGGCGATGCGGCCAGTGGCCAGACCCCTAACGGTGATGGTGGCCGATTGCGAGCCCACGGCCCCGGACATGCTCATGACCATGGGCACAAAGGCCACGAGGGCCATAGTCGCGTGAAAGGAGGCCTCAAAGTAGCGTAAAATTAAGCTCGTGACTAACCCCCCGCCTAAGTTAAACAAAAGCCACGGGAGGCGTAAACCGGCCCTTCTTAAGGCCCCGGAGGTGTAGACTTCCTCTTCCGAGGACCCGGCTAACCGGTAAAAGTCCTTATCCGTCTCCTCATCGACCACGTCAATGATGTCATCGACCATGATGCGACCGAGGAGGCGATTTTGGCTATCAACCACCGGGGCCGAGCGGACGTCGTATTTTTTAAACTTCTGGGCCACGGTCTTTTGGTCCTCGTCCACCCGGACCACCAGACCCAAGGGTTTCGGGAGGAGATCGGCTAAAGTTTGGTTGGGGTAGGCTAAAAGAAGGTCCTTTAAGCTCACTTCCCCTTGGAGGGATTTAGCTTGATCGACCACGTAAATGGAGCCTAAATCCCCTAAATCCTCGGACCCAGCCCGAATCTCGTCAATGACTTTGGCCACCGTGTCCGTGGCTAAGGCGGCCACTAGCTCCAGTTGCATAAGCCCGCCAGCCGTCTCCTCATCGTACATGAGAAGGCGCCGGACTTCCCCGGACTCTTCATCCCCAATGGCTTGCAAAACCTCTTCCGCCGCCGCTTCCGAGACCTCCGACAAATCGCCGACAATATCGGCGGCGTCGTCCGAGTCCATCTCGGCCACCATCTGGGTCAGCTTATCCCGGGGAAGGCCTAAAGTGACCTGGTCCCGACTGGAGTCGGACAATTCCACCAAGACTTCGGCCGCGTGGGCGATGTCCAATAAGGACATGACCTTAATGGTGTCTTCCATGTCCAGAGGGCTTAAGGCCTCGGCCACGTCCGCCGGGTGCAAGGTGGACAGAAGATTGGCCAGTTCGCTTTCCCGACCGTCTTCCAACAGGGGTTGGATATTTAAAATGGGGTTAGAGCTCATGACCGATCCCTATGGGCTAAAGCCGCCCAGGGCCAGGTGGCGGGGGAAGGCCCCCAAAATAGGGCCCGAAAAATGGCGGTAATCACGAGGGAGGTTACCTAGGCAGGGGAAAGACGAGTTCCAAAGGCCCTTGGGGCCCTAAAAAACCTAAATCCTGGCCATTCCATTCGGCCCTTAAGGCTTGGCCATCGCCAGCGATTAAAGAGATGGATTTGGCGCTGTCATAGGTCTGGCTTTGGCCAGGCTGGAAGTAGACAAATTTTAAGGCCCCCTCGTCGACCATGATTTGGGCCCAGGAAGCTTTGACGGCCTGGAGGATTAAGCGCCCGCCCCCGGGGTTAGCCCCCGCCGTGGGGTTGGTTGGGGCCAAATCGCTCCCGGTCTCGCTAGTTGGAGCCACCGAGCTTAAGGGGCGCGGGGGGCTCGGCGCGCTGGAGCGGGAGGGCGCTGGGGAACTAGGGGGGTTGTTTAAAAAAGGCAAATACTCGGTCACCAAACCATGGAAGGTCGGGTTCAAAAAGAAGAGGACCACCCCGGCCAGGAGGATGGTCAAAACGATTAAGGCCCCCACGCTTAAACTGGAGCCGCTCTCCACTAAGATGTCGGATTCCACGTATTTATTTTGTAAAGGCTTGGACACGGCGGCTTCTTTATGGCCGCTTAACCGCCGGTACTCGCTTAAAAAGGTCTCGGGGTCCAGGTTTAAAGCCCCGGCTAAGGTTTTTAAAAAACCGCGGGCGTAAACCGGGGGCACGTGGGAAAACTGGCCCCCCTCCATTTTGGCGATCTCGTCAATGGCGATGCGCGTTTTGGAGGCGAGCTCATTGCGGGTGAAACCGGCTTTTTCCCGCTCCGCGGTTAAAAGTTGGCCCAAGCTTTCCAGCGAAGAACTGTCATTGTGAGTTTTTTCGGCCACGTAATCTCCAAAGAAAGTGGGGGCCACCATTACAGGTTGACGCGGATAATCGCCTTGGACCGCAGATCCTTCATCCAGGCGTCGAATTTTTGGCGTAACTTAATCTGCTCCAATTGTCGCCGAGCCGAGTCTCTTTCGCTCGCCGAGAACTCGGTTTGGTCTTTACCCTTCTTTTTAGCGTCGGCCGGGGGTTTGGGTTTGGGGGCGCTGGCCACGGTGGTGATGAGAAGAACCGCTTGACCGCCGTTTAAAGGCTCGCTGATTTGCCCGGGCGACAGTTGCCGAGCCACGGCTTGGAGTTGGGGTTGCAAATCCCCAACCGTTAAGTTGTTGCCCGTGTCCCCGCCGTTTTCCCGGCCAGGGCCTTCCGAGTATTTACCCGCGGCCTCGCTAAAGGAAAGGCCAGCCTCGATCTCGGCTTTAATCTGCCGAGCTTTGGCCATGACTTTATTGGCTTGGGCCGGGGAGGAGGCTAAAAAGATCATTAAGACCCGATCCGTGTCCCCGGAGCCCATGCCGGGCAAAAGACCTGGCTCGGGCCGGGGGCCCTCGCCCCTTAGGTAGGCGGTGATCTCGGGCTCGGTGATGACGATTTTGCTCATGAGCCGTAAGCCTAAGATCTTATTTTTTAAGATCTCCATTTTGAGGCCCGCCCGAAAAGCCGCCAGATTGGTCCCGCTTTTGGCTAAGGAGGCTTTAAACTGCTCAGGATTCAGCTTATTGTCCTCCATAATGGACTTAATGGCCTCGTCAATCTCGGCTTCCTGGACCATGATGCCTTGACGTTTGGCGTCTTGGTTAACCAGCTCCTGCTCGATTAGGTAGTTTAAAACCTCGCGTTGGAGGTCGCCCCCGCCTTGGACAATGGCGTCCTTTTGGGCTTGGGGCAAGTTTTTAATGTGGGCCTCCAATTCGCTTAAGGTGATAACCTCGCGGTTGACCTGGGCCACGATGCGGTCGGTGAAGGTGGCCGCGAAGGCGGTCGGGCTGGCTAAGCTTAAGAAGAAGACCGTGACCAGAAAAAAAACGCTGGGGCCGAGGCGCGGTAAGCGATCGCTCATGGCAATAAATCCTTAAAGTCCTTAAAGGGAATGTCAATAAGCTTAAGAATAAGCTAAAAGAACCATTAAGTCCAAGATCTTTAAAAAAAGATCCTAGATTATAGTCCCCATAAAGGGCCTGGGGTATATTAACGTTAAATATTAATTATATAATATCTAACTTACTTAAACCCTAATAATTTGGTTATTAGAAATTAAAAGTTAGATAGCTAAATATCGTTAGACCTAAATCAGCCTCAGAAGACGTTAAAGCCCTAAAACCAAAAAAGCCCTTATAGGCCATAACTTCGACCCTAACAATATGTTAGTCACAATAGCGCTTTTAGGGCGAAAAAACAACGGATTAAGGGTTAAAAACCAAAAGGCCTTAGAGGTTTAAAGGCCTTTTGGGGCCTTGGTTAGCCCGCCAATAGGGGCTTTAAGATCGCGTATCGACCTTAAGGCCAAAGGTAGGTTTTTGGTCCTATAGGCCTTTGGGATTAAGGCCACCGGGGAACTAGAACAATATTAGGGATTTAGGTTAGTGAAATCAAGTTTTTTGAAGGGCCCAGTTTTGGCCCGAAGGGGGGCGATTATAGGGCTTGATTAGTTGGCGTAAATAATATAATATGAATAATGAAAAAGGAGGTACATTAATATGTCAAGAAAAATAGTTATAACTAAAGAGGAATACGAAAAGGCTCTTAAGATGAAAGAAGAGGCCCAAGATAATCAATTAACCCAACGGATGGCTTTGGCGGTGATCTGGTTTTATAACCACCCCGACTGTAGCACCATCGACGCCTCCGAGGTTTTTGGGGTCACTCGGGGGGTCCTTTTTAAGGACTTACAGTATTTCCGGCACCCCCATAAAATGCCGAAAAATAGGCGGAAAATGCGTTTATCCACCTAGATATAGATCCCCAGCGGATCCACCCCAGCCCGTTCGCCTCTCTGGATAGGCCGGTCAGACCGCCTTAAAACCCCTTTTTTAGCCTTACCGGGCTAATTCCTTTTGGTCCTCTTAATTATTCCAAGCCTTTCGTCAATAAACCCCTTTACCCTAGCCTTACTTATCTTTACGCCTTTTTTTCCCGATTTTTAGCCAGCTTTGTTAGTTTAGACCCTCTTTTGCCATTTTTACCCTGGGGAGGCGGGGTGTATTTCACCTAAAAACTATTTTCCGGGAAAGAAACGCTTTTTACCACCCAAGACCCCGGGAGCTAGCGTTATGAGCTGACGCGAGGGGCGCCCCTTTTTCGGTTAGCTGGGGAGATAGAGCTTGACCGCTTGGACCCAAGCCTGGAGGTCAAAATTGGCTGGGTTGTTGGTCAAAGTGGTCATGGGGTCAAATTTTTTATCCACCGGCAAACTTTTTAGGGCCGCCAATAAAGCTTGTTTTTCTTTTAAGCGCCGGGGGATATCTCTTAGGTAATTGACTTGGGCCGTGTTTTCCACCGAGCCTCGGCGGGCTTTCCGGACCGTCTCGATGGCCCGGTTGGGGTTTTCCCCCTCCTCGATTAAGAGCCGGGAAACGAGCGTCCCGGTGCGGCCCAAACCCCCACGGCAGTGGATCAAAGCCCGGTTCCCGGCTTTAACGAACTGGCGGAGTAAAGCGTTGGGGATGGTCCAGACGTCCAAATCCGGGTCCAATATAGGGTGGCTAATGATTTCCAAGGGGCACTCGTCCGGGGTGTGGAAGCGCCACCAGGAAAAACCCATTTCCTTAGCCATTTCCCCTAAGTTAGGGACCTTTAAGTACCTTAACTCCTTATCTTCCAGTAAAGTGACGATGATCTTGGCCCCCCAGTTTTTAATCCGTAAAAGATCTTTGTAAAGATCCCGATGGCACGGCCCGGAGCGGGCTAGATCGTCGTTTTTGCCCGGGCAGATGGAGATGCCAAGAAGGCCATTCCCCAAGGGGACCGAGTCTAAGCGTAAAGGATTGTTGTCACTGGTTTTAATGTAGCCTTTGGGGGTCATAAAAACGGCTTTCCTAAAGGGGCCTTCCATTTTCGTCCAGGGCTTAAGGCTGACCGGCTAACCAGAAGGCTAGGGGGATGGATAACTGGGCGGTGGTGAGCCAAGATAAAGAGATTTGGTCGGCTAAAGAGTTGGTGGCGGTCTGTCGCTCCTTGGCCCACTCCGCCTCTAAAGTCCAGGCTTCGGTGGCGAAAGGGGAGAGCGGGGATTGGGCCAAGAGAAAATTGAGGTCAGTGATGGTTTTGGCGTTGTTTAAAAAAAGGAGCTCCATCCGGCCTTGGTAGTGGACGTCCCGCCGCTCGGCGATGGCTTTGGCCCTTTGGACCAAGTTGGCTTGAAGGGCCAAAAGGGCCTCGCTTTTATCTGGGCACTTTAAACGGACCACAATGGGGGCCACCGCGACTAAGCGGTTGGACCAGACCACCCGGCTATCCGGGTCGTGGTTGGCCGGGGGTAAGGGCGTTCGCGGGGACCGGGTGGCCTTGATTAAGGAGCTTAGCTCCTGGTAAACCCAGTCGCCGCTTTTGTCCTCGGCGGCTAAACCCAAAGCCAAAGCCACTAAAGAGTCAAAGTACAGTTGTAAGCCCAAGGTCTCCCGGCTGGACCAGGTGGCCCCTTGGTTGGCCCACCTCTGGTTAAGCTCCTTAAGTTTGGCCGCGGCCGAAAAAGGGGCCGTGACTTGGGCTTGGGCCTCCGCGGCCAAAGCCCAGGCGTTGGCCGCGTACTTTAAGGCTAAAGCCGAGACGTTTTTTTGGTCTTTGGCCCTTTCCAGGTCTTTTTCCATCGCGGCTTTTAAAGACTCCAAGCGAACCTCTAAGCCCGGTTGGCCGTTTTGGGCAAGGGCTAGGCCCCCATAGGCCGTGGCTAATAAAGCCACGGCCAGAGGTAAAACCAATAACTTAGGGCGCTGGGCCATCAGGTGCCCGCGTCCCAGGATCCCAGGTATTTAACCTGCTCTTTGGTCAGCTTATCGATCTTGTAGCCCATGGCTTTCAGCTTTAAGCGGGCGATCTCTTGGTCTATGGCCTCGGGGACCGGAAAGACCGAAAGGGGCAGTTTTCCTTTGTTTTGGACCACGTACTCGGCCGCTAAGGCTTGGTTGGCGAAGCTCATGTCCATGACGCTGGACGGGTGGCCCTCAGCGGCGGCCAGGTTGATTAAGCGGCCTTCGCCCAAGACGTAAATCCGGGTCCCCGACTCTTGTAAAGTGTACTCTTCCACAAACTCCCGAATGAAGCGGCGGTGGGAGCTAATGGCGGCTAACCCCGGCAGATCCAGCTCCACGTTAAAGTGGCCGGAGTTGGCCACCACGGCCCCGGACTTCATCAGTTTAAAGTGCTCGGGCCGGATAACGTTGATGTCCCCGGTCAAGGTCACGAAAAAATCCCCGATTTTGGCGGCTTGGGCCATGGGCAGGATCTCAAAGCCGTCCATTAAGGCTTCCAAGGCTTTTAAGGGATCGACCTCGGTCACGATGACCCGGGCCCCCATGCCAGCGGCCCTTTTAGCCACCCCGCGACCGCACCAGCCGTAGCCGGCCACCACAAAGGCCGAGCCCGCGATGAGGCGGTTAGTGGCCCTAATCATACCGTCCAAGGTGGATTGGCCGGTGCCGTAACGGTTATCGAACATGTGCTTGGTTAAAGCGTCGTTGACCGCGATGACCGGGTATTTTAAAGCTTGGTCTTGGGCCATGGCTTTTAAGCGAATGACCCCGGTGGTGGTCTCCTCGGTCCCGCCGATGACTTGCGCCAAAAGCTCCGGGCGTTTGGTGTGGAGGGTGGACAGCAGATCGGCCCCGTCATCCATGGTGATCTGGGGTTTAGCGTTTAAAACCGAGGAGATATGCTGGTAGTAGACCGTATTGTCCTCGCCTTTAATGGCGAAGACCGGGATTTTGTCGGTCTTGACCAAAGCCGCGGCCACATCGTCCTGGGTGGAGAGGGGGTTGGAGGCGCAAAGGAAGACCTCGGCTCCCCCAGCTTTTAAGGCCCGGCACAAAGACGCCGTCTCGGTGGTCACGTGGAGGCAGAGCCCCAAGCGGAGGCCCTTTAAGGGCTTCTCCTCCGCGAAGCGCTGGCTGATGAGCTTTAAAACCGGCATGCTTTGAGCCGCCCACTCAATGCGATCATTCCCTTTGGCCGCCAAGGCCAAATCTTTAATGTCGTGGTTCACAGTCCGCTCCTCATAAAATATTGGAAATTTTGATCAAGATAAGTGGCTAAACCCCCTTAAGCTAGGAACCTTAAGGTCTAAGCCAAAATAGGATTTCCGCTAAGAGCCAGCCGCCCAAGGGAAGACCTCCGCCTATTAGGCGAATGAGTTTGCGGCTGACAAAGGGAGACGAAGACGAGTTCGTTTAAGGTAGCGGAAAACATTTTCGTAGTATAACGCCAAAAGACCGGAACTCGCAACCTTAAGGTTTTCCGTTTGGCCCTATTTTGGGCCCAAAAAGGCCGGGGCTAAAGTTAAGGATGGCCAAGGAAAATGGGCTTATCTAAGGGCCAAGAGGGTAATCATCGGGTAAAAAATGGGGATCAGCCCTTAAAAACCTTGGATCATGACGGAAAAACGGGCTTCAGACCAACCTTCTAGGTCGCGGGGCGATTTTCCAAAAATGTTCTAAAGTTTTAAGGTTTTCCCGGCCCTAAGCGGGCTTTGACCCCCTAAAAAACCAATACGCGGGGCCAAAAAGACCGGATCGACCGCCAAAAAAGGGGGATCTTGGGTCAAAACCACGAGGGCCATTTTTTTCTTTAAAAAACTTAACTTTAAAGCTCTTACAGCTGGGGAACCTGGTTTTTAGACCCCGGGCCACCGCGATTATAAACCCTTAAAATTCTCGATCGCTCGCCTAAATCGCCCTATCCTCGGCCAAATAAACCTAATCTCTCGCCAAAACCGCTTTACCTGGGGCCTAAAAACCGGAAAACGCCTGACGGACCTTTTAAGAGCTATTTTGGGGGAACCTGGCCCGTGGCCGACCAGCCGGGCCACTAGGGTTTGTTTAAGAAATTCGCTCGGTTTTAAGGCTAATTTTTTATAAAAACGCCAATTTTACCTTTTAATTAAAGGATTAAACCTGATTTAAAGTTTTTTGTTCGTGGATAGCGTTTAAAAAATTAAGGGACCAAAAATCGACCAATAGGCCAACCCTGGTTCGCTCTCGTTTTTTACCCCAGCTCTTTTACCTGGGCCAGCGGATATCTATAGTTCTCCTGACCTTCCGGGGTCAGATTGACAAAATAAGCGTTTTAGGCTAAAAAACGCTTTTAAAATGTTATGATAATTATTTAATTGACCATAATGTTTTGGTAAAAAAAGATAAGGAAAGAGAAAAAAATCTTTGTTAGAGAGTCATTATTCCGGAACTGACCATTATAACTTTGGGACTAGTTAACTTAAGTGGTTTACCTCTGGTTTAAGTTATAATAAACCGGTTTAAGGCGCCCTTAGGGCTAAAGGGCCAAGCTCGGCCAAGATATCATCGCCCTTGAGGTTTTAGGCCAATAATGGCCCCTTTTTGACCCGACCTCAAAATACCCCGCCAAAAGAGTTGTTAAGTCGCTAATTAAGAAACGGTACGCGGATCGCGGCTAGCTAACGATAGGCGCTTATTTCCGGTTAGGCCCCCCAGGGTTATATAAACCCTCTAGGGGCCTTTAGGGGCTCTTATAAAACCTTTAGGTGGGGTTATAAAAAGCCCGATTTTATTTTAAAGATTTTTGTCGCGGATTTTTTTAGCGTTTTAGCTTTGGGTTAAAGGCTTAATGGCTTCCGCTAAAACCCTTACGCATAAAGGATTATCTAACGCTCGCCCCCTTTAAGCCGTCCGCTAAAAAAGCCCTAGTTTGGGTGGGGTCTGGCGCTTAAACCCGGTCCGATTTTCCGGTTTTAAGGAAAATTCATCATACTAAATCTCCAGTTTTCTGGTGGTAGCCAAAATAATTCTTTGGCGAATCGCTCCGGTGGAGAACCATAAACTATAGTGATGAGGATCCACTTTAGTCAAAAATAGGTTGTTTAGACCGACCTAAGAAGGCCAAGATCTTTGAGGGCTACGGACAAATCCGCCGTAAATGAGAGTTTCATGTTTTAGCCATATGGGATTTAATAAACTTTAAAACAGCTGTTTTAGGTTGGTTAAGGGGAGTTTTCTGGCTGAACAATCGCGCCAAAAATGAACTCACGCTAGTTTTTTTTGGGACCCCGCGCTTCACCCCAAGACCTGAAGGAGAATAATGGTTCGCAATATTCGATATTGTCCCGGAAACCCCCCTTAGCCTTTAAGCTAAAAGCCATTCGTGGTATATTGGCTTTGTCAAGGGATTGATTTTTTTTTCCGTGACCTAATGGTTCGCTGTTTGAGGATCCGGGAATAATTGGCTTGGAGCCGCCTTAAAAAAGCCCTATAAGAACGAACTTACGCGAAATTCCTCCGCGCCCCAGACGCTCTTTTAGATTTAAAATTATTATTCTAGCGTAAGTTGTGGTTTTTGGGGCTGACAGTATGGTTGATATTCGCCTGGACTTGGATCCAGCTAAAGAGATGGCCTTTACGCATGCCTAATTTTCAAGGCCGCTTGTCGGAGCTATTTCCCGTAAATGGCCGACTGCGTCTTAGCGGCCCCAGCCTTCCGGCCTTGGCTCGTTTAATGAGCCAGGCCATGGCGGGCGGCTTATTCAGCGCTGACACTCTCCTAGTTTTGACCCCCACCCCGCTCGAGGCCGAGGATCTAACGACGGATCTGAAGTTTTTTGACCCTAAGTTGGCAGTGGTCTTACTCCCCCCAGCCGACTCTAAACCCTTTTTAGATCGCCCGGTCAACTCTTATCTGGCCGCCGAAAGGTTAAGGGCCTTATTTAAGTTGGCTGGCCCGGGGCCCCAAGTGGCCGTGGCCTCCATGGCCGCGGCCCTGCGTTTAGGCCCTAAACCGGCCAGCTTACGGGTGGGGGCTCGCCAAATAGTCTCGGGCGCGGACACCGATTACGACGATCTGGCCAGATTTTTGGCCGCCTCGGGTTACAACCCAGTGGGCCAAGTGGAGTCGGTGGGCGATTACTCCTTACGCGGCGGGCTTTTGGACATCTATCCCCCAGGGTTAAGCCGCCCAGTTCGGGTGGAGTTTTTTGGCGACTTTGTGGAGTCTTTACGGGATTTTCGGGTGGATGACCAAAAATCCGTCGCGGCCTTAAAAGACGTTTGGTTGCTCCCAGCCTCGGAAGTTATCCTCACCAAAGACAATGGGGCCAAAGCCGCCGCGGCCTTAGCCGAGCTAGCCAGCGAGAACGCTTGGTTACAAAGGTTGTGGGGGCCCATCGCCGAGCGCTTTCGAAATAACTTTGTCTTTGACGATCTGGAAAACTGGGCCCCTTTATTCCACGGCCCAGGCGGGTCTTTAGCCGAATACGCCGCTACGAAGGTCCGGGTGGTTTTGTTTGAGCCGGAAAGGTTGATGGCCGAAGGGGTGAAATTTCTGGAGGGGTTAGAGGGTCACTTTAACCGCTTGGAGGCTGAGGAGCGGCCCAGGCTCCCTTTAGAGGATCTCTTTCAAACCCCGGAAAAACTTTTAACCGATCTCCTCCCGACCGTGGCCTGGGAGGCCCGGACCCTAACGGCCAATAATGAGGCCCCTGGCCCCAATAATATAAATCTCGCTTACGAGTCCAACGCCGATTTACGGGCCTTAATGAGCGTCCCGCGGAAAGCCTCTGGGGTCTTAGGGCCTTTGGTGGCCCGGATTAAAGCCTTACTGGGCCGGGGGTTTAAGGTCAACCTCGTTTTACGCGGCCAAGAGCAGTCGCGGCGGTTAGCCGAGCTTTTGGCTGAGGACGATTTGTCCCCCACCACGACCAAAGGGCAAAGCCAAGGGGGCCAACTGGCCTTTAAAGTGGGCCAACTATCGGGCGGGTTCGCGGCCCCTTTTGAAAAAGAGGCTTATATCGCCGAAGAGGAGATCTTTGGGGGCGCTAGAAGGCCCAAAAGGCGCTCGGGCGATGAGGTCCGGATCTTAAAGGGGTTCGCCAGTTTACGCGATTTAAACCCCTACGATTACGTGGTCCATAATGAGCATGGCATTGGCCATTACATGGGTCTGGTCAACATGAAGACCGATTATGGGCACCAAGGGGATTTTCTGCATTTAACCTACTACGGCGGGGCCTCTTTGTACGTCCCGGTGGAGCGGTTTGGCTCGGTCACTAAGTATATTGGGTCTCAGGATCATCCGCCGAAAGTGGACCGTTTGGGCGGGCCCAACTGGGAGCGGATCAAGAGTAAAGTCAAAGAAAATATCCGGGAAAAAGCTGAGGAGCTGTTGCGTCTGTACGCCACCCGGCAAATGGCCGAAGGGTTCGCTTACCCGCCAGCGGACACCATGATGCAGGATTTTGAGGCTTCCTTTGAGTTTGACGAGACCCCGGACCAGGGCCGAGCCATTGAGGAGGTTATGCGGGACTTGACCTCCCCTCGGCCCATGGATCGCTTGGTCTGCGGGGACGTGGGCTTTGGGAAGACCGAAGTGGCCGTGAGAGCGGCTTTTAAAGTGGTTTTAGGCCAAAAGCAAGTGGCCGTCATGGTCCCCACCACTATCTTGGCTGAGCAGCACGAAAGAACCTTTGAGGAGCGGTTAAAGGATTGGCCCGTGACCGTGGCCTCGTTATCGCGCTTTAAAAAACCGGCTGAGCAGAAAGAGATCATTAAAAAGCTGGCTTTGGGCCAAATCGACATTGTGGTGGGCACCCATCGGCTCCTCCAGGATGACGTCCACTTTAAGGACTTGGGTTTGCTGGTCATTGACGAGGAGCATAGGTTTGGGGTTTACGATAAGGAAAAACTAAAAAAACTGCGGGCCTCGGTGGATGTCTTGGCCATGAGCGCCACCCCCATCCCCCGGAGCTTATCCATGTCCATGTCCGGGGTGCGGGACATGTCCTTAATCGAGACCCCGCCCCAGGATCGTTTGGCCGTGAAAACCACTTTGATCCGGAAAGACGATGAGTCCATCCGGGAAGCCATTGATCTGGAGCTTTCCCGGAAAGGGCAGGTCTTTTTTATCCATAACCGGGTCATGGACATTAACCTTTGGGTTAAGCGCTTGGAAAAGCTTATGCCCTTGGTCCGCTTTGGGGTGGGGCACGGTCAGATGCGAGCCGCGGAGCTGGAAAAGGTCACGCGGGACTTTTACGAGCGACGCATTGACGTCTGGATCGCCACCAGCATCGTGGAATCGGGCTTGGACTTTCCAGCGGCCAACACCATTATCATTGACCAGGCCGACCGGTTTGGCTTGGCTCAGCTTTATCAGTTGCGGGGCCGGGTCGGTCGGGGCGGGGTTCAGGCCTACGCTTACTTAATGGTCGATGACCCGGACACCTTGACCATGGACGCCAAAAAAAGGATTCGGGCCTTACTTGACCATAGCGAACTGGGGAGCGGTTACCAGATCGCCCTCCATGACCTTCAGATTCGCGGTAGCGGCAACATTTTAGGCGCGGCCCAGTCCGGGCAAGCCCAGATGGTGGGCTATGAGATGTACTCCCAGCTTTTGGAGCAGGTGATCCGGGAGTTAAAAAATGAGCCTTTCCAGGAAGATTATGACCCCGAGGTCATTATGGGGGCCCCGGCTTACTTACCGGAAAGCTACGCCCCGGACACCGAGGCCCGGCTCCATATCTATCGCCGGTTGTCGGCGGCCCGCGAGGAAAATGAGGTCGAGGAGATCGCTTTGGAGCTTAAAGATCGGTTTGGGGCTTTACCCCCGGAGACCATTAACTTACTCGACTTAATGCTCATTAAGGTTATCTTAAGAAAGGCCCGGGTGAGGCGTTTAGAAAGTGGGACCGAGGGTTTAACCTTAACCTTTGGGCCGGAGGGGCCATCGGATTACGATAAGGTCTTAAATCTGGTCCAAAGCGCCCCGGGCTGTCGGCTCTCGCCCGCGGGTCGGCTCTTTGTCAGCCGGAAGGTTTACGCGGGCGTTACCGAAGGTTTACCCGGGATTAGGGAATTTTTACTGAAATTGAGTTAAAATCCTTGACTGTCGGGCTAGGTTAGCTCGCCCATAATTAACCCCACCTAGTGAGTCTTTTAGTGCCGCCTAAACCCCGCGCCCGGAAAAAGATTGTCACCTGGCTTTTGGTTTTGGCCGCGATCGCGGTCATCTTAGGCTTAGGGACCTTAGTTTTTCAGCGTTATTACCACCGTCAGCTTTGGGATCCGGAGACCGCGGCTTTGGTTAATGGCCAGCCCATCTATCGGTCGGCTTTGGAGGCCATGATGATGGCCGGTTTAAACCCCAAACCCGGGGATCCGCCGCGGGGGGCGGCTTTAACCATCCGGCGGAACTTGGACCGCTTAATCATTGAGGAACTGGTCCGGCAAGAGGCTTTAAAAGCTGGGTTAACCATTCCCGACGCGGAGCTGGCCAATTATTTGGAGGCCGTGAAAGTCTCTTGGCCCCAACCTCCCGGGGAAATTAATCCCCTAGCTGGGCCCCGGCCCGAGGAACCGGATCTGGGGCGGTTTTTAAAGGCCGTCCGCTTGCGCCAACAGTTGGATCGGTTAGCCCAAAGGGTCATTCCCTTAGAAAAGCGACCGACCAGTTTAAAGTGGCGGACCTTTTGGCGGGATTGGCTCAAAAAGATGCCCTTAAGCCCGGTTTATCGGGGCCGGGTTCTTTTTGTCCAGGCCACTAGCGAGGCCAAAAAGCTCTTGGACGCGGTCTGGAAAAGGGATTTAGCCATTGAGGAACTGGAGGTTCAAGTCCGCTTAGGCGGCTTTACCACCTTATTGTCCCGGGTCATGACCATTAACCCCCTGGACCAGAAGGTGCGGGCCATGTTTGGCGGGGTCAGCTTACGGGAGGAGTTGGCGGAGGCGGAAACTAAACTCCCGTATCTCTCCCGGGTCTTCGCTTTGCCCCACAGTTACGCCATCGTGGAGGTTATCGCGGTCCAGCCAGCCCCGGAGCCAGCGGAATTGGCCGCGGCGGCCCGGAAAGCCTTTGAGCGGGAGCTCGGTCGCGAGGCTTTCCAGAAATGGGTGGCCGATAAAAAGCGGGCCGCGGTCATTGTCATTAACCCCAACTACCCGGACCTGGAAGAGCCTAGCCTTGACCCTAATAGCCCGGCTGACCCAGCTGGCCCGGCTAGCCCGGCTGACCCAGCTAACCCAGCTGAAAAGGGTTAGGGTTCTAAGCCGCCCTTAACCCCTTAACCCCATAACTCCGCGATTAGCGGTTTTTTTTTCGGCCCCCTAAAAAATACCCTTCCTTTATAGTCTGACCCTCTAAGCCCCCTAGCCCACACGGATTGCCTTTCCGCAAGACCCCGCCGCTTAGCTAATGGCCATTTGGCTTTATTCGCGATTTTGGGGCCCGGCTATTCCAAGAGCGACTTATTTTTGCTAAGATTGATTACCTAACGTTCGCGAGCGAATATTGTCGCCTAAGAATATCTGAAACCTGACCCTGGCGCGTTGAATAGATCCGTTTTTAAGCTTTATACGGCTTAAATGGATCAATTTTACGTTGTTTAAGGGTGGTTTTAGCCGGAGCGGCTAGGGGTCTACCTAATAATCTCGTCTGGGGCCTTAAGCTCGTCTTTAAAGCGCTGTCTTCGAAAAATTAAATATCGTTTTATTTTCGCTTCTTAAACCTAAGGAGGCTGTCCATGCTGTTTAAAAGAAGCCTAGTCCTGGCTTGTTTAGTCCTATTGGTTGGTTTAGGGGCCCAAGTGGCTAAAGGCGCCCCGGGCGATAAGATCGCGGCGGCCGGGCCTGAGTTCACGGGCGTCTCGCTTATCGAGGGGTTGGAGTCGCCTTGGGCCATGATTTGGGGGCCCGAGGGGAAACTCTGGATCACTGAGCGTCAAGGTCGCCGGGTGACGGAAGTGGATCCGGCGAGCGGGGCCAAAACGACCTTAGTGGAGATCCCCGAGATTAAGATCGGCCCCCAGCACGAAGGGCTCTTGGGTCTGGCCTTAGCCCCGGATTTCGCTAAATCGGGCCTGGTTTACTTAAATTACACCTACCAAGATGGCGAGGCGGAAAAGCATAAGGTGGTTCGGTATAAGTATGACCCGGCCACGAAAAAGCTGGCTAACCCGGAGGACATCTTAGTGGGTCTCCCAGCGGGGAACGATCACCAGGGCGGTCGCTTGGTCTTTGGGCCGGATGGGAAACTTTACTTTAGTAAAGGCGAGCTGGGCCACAATCAGGGCGGGAACCGTTGTCTGGTCAACGAGGCCCAGCGCCTCCCCACCGCTAAAGAGGTCGCGGCCAAAGATTGGTCGGCTTACGTGGGGAAGATCTTGCGCTTAGATCCGGATGGCGGGATTCCCAAGGATAACCCGGACTTTAATGGGGTCAAAAGCCATGTTTGGACCGTGGGCCATCGTAATCCCCAAGGGCTCCTTTTTATCGGGAAAGAGCTGTTTGGCGTGGAGCAAGGGCCGTCCACCGATGATGAGCTTAACCATTTGGTCTCTGGCGGGAATTATGGTTGGCCGTTAATCGCTGGCTACCAAGACGATCAGGCTTACGCTTACATTGATTGGTCTAAGGTCAAGGGCTGCGATAAGATTAAACCCGAGGTCTATCTGCCCGAGGATCAGCCCAAAGTCAAAGAGACCAGCCACGACCGGAAGAATTATAAAGAGCCGGTTCGAACTTTCTACACCATGCCTTCCACCTATAGCTTCCAGGACCCCAAGTTTGGGCCTTTGGCTTACTTAGGTTGGGCCACCATCGCCCCCTCCAGCTTGGACTACTATCCGCCGGATGGGCCCATTGTGGCTTGGCGGAATTCCATTATCATTAGTAGCCTCAAAAATGGGGCCTTATACCGGCTACCTTTAAGCGGCGACGCGAAACAAGCCCAAGGCGACATTATTAAGTATTTCCACACCGCCAACCGGTACCGTCAAGTCTTAATATCCCCGGATGGCCTAACCATCTACGTCATTACGGACAACGCCGGCAACAACGTGGGCGAGGACGGCCTGGCCAATCAGACCATGAAGAACCCCGGGGCTCTTTTAGTCTTTAAGGCTAAATCCTAATTTTAGTGGGCTTGGGCTCTCTACCTGTACCGCCCCTAACTCTAAACTAAGCTTTTAGGGTTAGGGGTTTATAATTTTTTAGGCCTTAGGTCGAAAGTCTGGAGCCATAATCTTTTAGGGGTGGACTAATGGCTTCTCGCGGTTTAGACTTAAGGCTAATGATTTTTCTTAAGATCCACTTATTAATTAGCGTTTTTATAGCTTCTTTCAACTAAAAACTATTACTAATAAAGGCGCCTGGATGAAAAAAAAACTCTTGGTCTTGGCCGTTTTTCTCTTTACCTTAATGGCCGGACCTTTAATGGCCCAATTCCAAAAGAGCGTGGACGCCGTCACCGACGCCCAACTGGCTAAAGAACCGGCCTTAACCGCCATAGACGTCCAAAACATCATTGATTTAGCCAATGGCGTGGCTAAGTTCGAGGAGGTTCAAGAGCGCTTGGTTTTTACGGAAAAGTTCGCTAAAGACCGGAAGATCTCGAATGTTCGGCTACGCTATATCATGGAGAAAGTCCCCTGTGTTTTACTTTACCTAGAGGACCCCGCGAAAGAGGCGCTTTTTGGCGGCGGTAAAGCCTGGCGGCGGCCCACCGAGGCCGAAAAGAACTTGGTTAAAGCCAAAAAAGACGAGTTAAGGCAAGCCATTGATCAAAGAAGTTAATGATCTGGGCTGGCTCCCCTTGAGCTTTAGCGACCCTAACCCCCCAACTTTTTTTTCGGGGTTAGGGTTAAAGAGTCGCTAAACCCTTCAACCCAGCCCGCCGGGCTTGGTCTCCGCCTATTGATCCACTCATTAACCTTTATTAATAGCGTAAATTTAATAATGATTAAGTAAGATATTATATTATCATGTTGATTAAGTCTTAAATAAAATCTTAGAGAGAATCCACCATCTTTGGTGGCGGTGAATAAAGATTAAAAGCGCTGGAAAATAGCGGGTTCAATCAGCTTTAGAAAAAGAAAAAAGAAGTTTTTTCCCCCGTGGGCTCTGGGAAATTGGAAATTTTCCTTCAAGCTTGATAAAATTCGGGGATATTATCGCGGACAAAGATATCCTTGGAGGGTCAAGGGATTTTTTTCTGGGAGGCTGGCTTTTCTGACGTCGGGCCTAACAGTTTTTCTATCACCGCCGTTTAGCTTAGCTCAAGGCTATATGGCTTTTCTGGGGGCGAAAAATCCCAGTTGTCGTTTAGAAAGCGGTTTTGGCTGGCCCTAAATGGGCCTAGAGGCCAGAGCCTTTGGGCGGAGCTTTTAATGTCTCAAATGGAAACCAGCCAGACCCACGGCGGCGGCATGGCCGATGTCCAGAATCAGTTTGACAGCCGGCGTATTAAGATTGACCAGGTGGGAGTCAAGAAGATTCACTACCCCATTAACGTTAAAGACATGGCCAATGGGTCCCAACGGACCGTGGCTTCCGTCAATATGTACGTGGAGTTGCCCCACCACCATAAGGGCACGCACATGTCCAGGTTTATCGAGGTCCTCTCGGTTCACCGTCACAGCATCGCCACTTCCACTATCCCTTCCATCTTGATGGACATGAAGTCCCGGCTCCAAGCGGAAGGGGCTCACTTGGAATTGACTTTCCCTTTTTTCATTGAGAAGGCCGCTCCGGTCACTGGGGCTTTAAGTCTCATGGAGTACAGTTGCACCTTGGCTGGCAGTCAGGTCGGCGAGGAAACGGATCTCTCCGTGGCCGTGCGCGTGCCCATCACCACCCTCTGCCCCTGCTCGCGGGAGATTAGCTCCTATGGGGCCCATAACCAAAGAGGCGAGGTCACGGTGGTGGTTCGGTACAAACAGTTCTTCTGGATGGAGGATTTGATCCGCTTGGTGGAAAACTCGGCCTCCAGCGAGGTCTACTCCTTATTAAAGCGGGCGGACGAGAAGTTTGTGACGGAAAGGGCCTATGACAACCCCCGGTTTGTGGAGGACGTGGTTAGAGAAGTCGCGGTGAAGCTCATGGCCGACGAGAACTTCACCTGGTTTTCCGTGGCCGCCGAGAACTTTGAGTCCATCCATAACCACTCGGCTTACGCTTACTTGGAGTACAAAAGAACCGACCGGCCCCAGGATGAGCATGGGGCTTTGAATGGTGGGGTTAAAGAATAAAGCTGGACTTTAAACCCCTTAAGCGCTTAGGGCCGTTATTTGGCTAATCTAGGAGCCCTCTGGTTTTTCGCCCTAAGCTCCTTAAGGGGTAGAATATTCACTGGTATTTAACCGCTAAAAGATAGTTTTTTAGCTCTAACTTCTAAACCCCCCCCTTATTTTGGGCGCGCTAAAATTTTGGCCGATAACCTTAAGCCCAACCGTTCCTTCCCCTTAAGTTTAGACGTTGTCTTTAATCGCCACCCGATAACCTTAGAGCCTTAAGGTCTTAGGGTGGCCTAAGGTCGGTTTTGGGCGAATCGGAAGGCGGCTAATAAGTCAAGTTATTTTTAGACGATCTTAAGGCCCAAGATAAGTCAAGCTTTTTTTTAGATTTTTTTTAGGGGCTGGAAGGGCGGGGCGCGGTTCCTGCGGCCCCGGTCTATATAACGTCATTTTTATGATATTTACCGTTAAATATTAATTGTTTTTGTCTAAACTTTAGGTAATGACTTCAGGCTTTAAGGGCCCAAGAGGCCCTATGGCCTTCATCATATATATAGTGGAGAGGATTAAGGATGGATAAATTAATCGTGGAGGGCGGTCGCCCTCTACGGGGCGAGGTTCGGGTCAGTGGGGCGAAAAACGCGGCCTTACCTTTAATGGCCGCGGCTATCCTAGCGGGCGGGCCTTTAAAGCTGACTAATCTCCCGGATTTGGGCGATTTAAAGACCATGGGCCGGTTATTGACCTTTATGGGCGGCCAGGTGGACTTGGGCCAGGGGGCCCGGCGCGAGGCTCTTTTAGATCTTACCCAGCTCAATAAACCCGAGGCCCCCCATGAGTTGGTGAAGACCATGCGGGCCTCCGCCTTGGTTTTAGGCCCGCTTCTGGCCCGGGTGGGCCGGGCTCGGGTGTCTTTACCCGGCGGTTGCGCCATTGGGGTCAGGCCCATAGACCTCCATTTAAAAGCTCTAAGGGCCATGGGGGCGGTCTTTGATCTGTCTGGGGGCGATATCGTGGCTCGCGCCCCGGAAGGGGGCCTTAAAGGGGCTGAGATCCGGTTTGAGACCGTGACCGTGACTGGGACGGAAAACCTCATGATGGCCGCGGTTCTAGCTAAAGGCCGCACCGTGATAGCCAACGCGGCCCGGGAGCCCGAGGTGGTGGACACGGGCCGGGCTTTATTGGCCATGGGGGCCAAGATCGAGGGGCTGGGGACGGGAACTATTATCATTGAGGGGGTTGACTTTTTAAGCGGGGCCACTTACGAGGTCACGCCGGATAGGATCGAGGCCGGAACGCTATTAGCCGCCGTGGCTTTAGCTGGCGGGGAGATAACCTTACGGGGGTTCCCCCACGAGGCTTTAGCCACGGTGGTGGCTAAACTTAAGGAAACTGGCCTCATTATCACCCCCATAGGCCCAGACTTGGTGGCCAAAGCCCCGGAGGTCTTGGAGGCCGCTGATATCACCACCCAGCCTTACCCCGGCTTTCCCACGGACATGCAGGCCCAGTTCATGGCCATGATGACCCCAGCTAGGGGGACCAGCGTTATCACTGAGACTATCTTTGAGAACCGCTTCATGCACGTGGGGGAACTGCGCCGCTTAGGGGCGGATATCGCCTTAGAGGGCCGTACGGCGGTGGTTAGAGGGGTTAGTCAGCTCTCCGGGGCCCCAATGACGGCCTCGGATTTACGGGCCTCGGCCAGCTTAGTTTTGGCCTCCTTAGCGGCTAAAGGCCTTAGCCAGATCCATCGGGTCTACCATCTGGACCGGGGTTATGAGGGCTTGGACCGAAAATTAGTGGCTTTGGGGGCCTCTATCCAGCGGGTTAAGGCCTAAAATGGTCCGGTTTTTTTAAGGCCGTCCGCGAAAAAAAAGGGGTCGGCTCGGCCTTAAAAGGACCCTAAGGGGCCAACCTGGCTTGTAACCCCTTGAAATCATTGGAGAAAATTTTTTTTATTTTTTTTTAAAAAAAGGCTTGACTTTGAGTCGAACCAGAGTATAATCCGCTTTTGCCGCTAGGGAAAACCAACTGGTTGTCGAAAGCGGACCCGGTCGCGGGATTGGAACTTAAAAAGAGTTCAAATAGTTCAAGACAAAAAATTATTTCTTGACAAACTCAAAAAGTTCTGATAATATCGAAAAACACTCTGGAAAACGACTTACGAGTCTGATTCAGAAAAAAGGCTCTTTGAAAACTAAATAGCGGAATGAACATGCAAGCGTAATAGGGCTCTTAATTAGATTCCTAATTTAGGAAAAACTTTTTCCGAAATATATATACGGAGAGTTTGATCCTGGCTCAGAATGAACGCTGGCGGCGTGCCTAACACATGCAAGTCGAACGAGAAGGAAGCCTTCGGGCTTCTGGACAGTGGCGCACGGGTGAGTAACGCGTGGGTAACCTACCCTTCCATTTGGAATAACGCCTCGAAAGGGGTGCTAATACCAAATATGACCACGTCAACTACGGTTAACGGGGTAAAAGATGGCGAATCTTCGGATGCTGTCGTGGGAGGACGGGCCCGCGTGACATTAGATTGATGGTGAGGTAATGGCTCACCATATTGTCTACGATGTCTAGCTGGTCTGAGAGGATGATCAGCCACACTGGGACTGGAACACGGCCCAGACTCCTACGGGAGGCAGCAGTGAGGAATTTTGCGCAATGGGGGAAACCCTGACGCAGCAACGCCGCGTGAGTGAAGAAGGCCGTAAGGTTGTAAAGCTCTGTCAATCGGAAAGAAATCTGGCGATAATAAAACGGTCGCCAGTTGACGTTACCGATGGAGGAAGCCCCGGCTAAATCCGTGCCAGCAGCCGCGGTAATACGGATGGTGCAAGCGTTATTCGGAATCATTGGGTGTAAAGCGCATGTAGGCGGTAGAGTGTGTCAGATGTGAAAGCCTGGAGCTTAACTCCAGAAGCGCATTTGAAACTGCTCTACTTGAGTCTCGGAGAGGAAAGTGGAATTCCCAGTGTAGGGGTGGAATCCGTAGATATTGGGAGGAACACCGGTGGCGAAAGCGACTTTCTGGACGAAGACTGACGCTCAGATGCGAAAGCGTGGGTAGCAAACAGGATTAGATACCCTGGTAGTCCACGCCGTAAACGATGGGTACTAGGTGTCGGGGGTATTGACCCCTTCGGTGCCGTAGCTAACGCATTAAGTACCCCACCTGGGGACTACGGCCGCAAGGCTAAAACTCAAAGGAATTGACGGGGGCCCGCACAAGCGGTGGAGCATGTGGTTTAATTCGACGCGACGCGCAGAACCTTACCTGGACTTGACATTGCCTGGACCGCCATGGAAACATGGTTTTATCTTCGGATACTGGGTGACAGGTGCTGCATGGCTGTCGTCAGCTCGTGTCGTGAGATGTTGGGTTAAGTCCCGCAACGAGCGCAACCCCTGCCTTTAATTGCCATCATTTAGTTGGGCACTATAAAGGGACTGCCTGGGTAAACCAGGAGGAAGGTGGGGACGACGTCAAGTCCTCATGGCCCTTACGTCCAGGGCTACACACGTGCTACAATGACCGGTACAGAGGGAAGCAAGACCGCGAGGTGGAGCAAATCCCAAAAAGCCGGCCTCAGTTCGGATTGGAGTCTGCAACTCGACT
>JAISRZ010000048.1 GCA_031273455.1 Deltaproteobacteria bacterium
GTAGCTACAATTTCTCGTAACTTAGTCTGGTAAACTAACCGAATTCCGTAGAAGCCGGTACACACTATAGTGGAGCTTCCGAAGAAGCCGGTACACTTTAGTGGAGCGGTAGTTCACCTTTGCGTCTCCATTGACCAGCGGACGGGGTTACCTGAAGCTACTACCTTTGTTACTTTCGGAAGTAGCTTCTGAACGGTATTTAGCAATTACTGTCTCAAAATTCATAATTCAAATAAGTTAAAAAGAATTAACATAGGCTAAAGTTGACAATTTTAATCTGACAAAAATGATACAAAATGTCTATTTAACCTGATCTTGATCGTCACCTTTAGAATTTAAAGGTTTTGCGATTGTAAAACCATACTTTTTAGCTGCTTCTTCGCCATGTTTTCTAAAATATTCTAAAAATTCCTTGCGGGACAAATTTTTCGTCTCTTCGTAAATTTCAACACTAATTTTATCAAGCTCATCATCTAAAGTGTTAGTAATCTTCATGATCAACAATCTCCATAGGTGAATTTATATCAATTGAACCATAACCATTGATAGAATTGATATATTCAGTGAACAATCTGGTCTTATCTCGAACAATATGACTAAAATTTAAACTGATAATTTTATCTAAATTATTAACTGTAGCTATAGCAATATGTGTTGCATCAATTAGATGATTTAAGGTAATAACATTATTTTTAATATACAAATAAGCTAAATTTACAGCATCGTCATTTTCAGGAAGAACTGTAATATTAAATTTAGCAATGAGAGATAGCATTTTATCACGTTTTTCTTTTTTTGCTTTTTCTAATTCCCTAACAACAACTACAGAAGTATAAGGTTCAAATTTACCAGCTTTTATTTCATTAAAAAGTTGTATAGTAGCAGGATGTGCATCTCTTTCTACATCAAAATAATAGTTAAATATTGTTGTTTCAAGATAAATTTTCATGTTAGTAGTGAAATACCATATATAAGAATGAGAATATAAAAGCCAAGCCAAGCGTTGCCGTTAAATCCTGTCCTTGACCTTATGTTTCCAATTATACCCCAGATTATGAACAAAGCCAAACAAAAAAAACAAGTAGCCACAAGACCCAGTCTGCGGGTCTCATGGGTTTGGTCTTTAACCGATGCTTTTGTTCGTCCTGCTTTTACTTGTGTCCAGCTCCTGAAAAGCCTTGCTCCGTTAGCCATTAAATCCAACCACCCGAAAATGAGTTACTCATTCAAGGTTTCATAGCCAGTCCGAACCAGCCACAAGATTATGGTTTAAACTTCAGAACGTGGACCAGAAAGGCTATAGCGGAGCTTATCAACAATAAACTCCAGCTTAAAATCGCTGAACGGACATTGAGAGACTATCTTAGAAGCTGGGGTTACTCCTCGCAAAAAGCTGTTAAAGTCGCCTACCAACGTGACCTTAAGAAGGTAGAGCAATGGACGAATGTCACTATTAAGGGCCTCAGGGATTCAGCCGAGAAACACAACGCTGTTATTTTTTTCGGCGATGAGTCATCTGTTCAAACTGAATCATTTAATGGAAAATCTTTCAAAACGGCCTGGCTCTTAGATCGCCGCCAGGCGGTCCTCACTAAGTATGTTAATAATTTTCAACGGCGGTTAGGGCTAGACAAAATTATTGTCCTTAGTAGCGAGAGAATGGAAAATAGAACGCTAATATTATTTATAGCTACTATATTCATTTCTTATATCCATCAACAACTTCAAAACAATAATATACATAATCATAACGCCATGTTAAAAATCTTTAATGCGCTTCGCTCATTAAAAATGATAACTATTAATGAGCGGACTTTTTACGAACCTTTAACCCAAGAAATAAATAAAATATTTTCTATGTTTAATATTATAAAACATGAAATATAACTATATCTTCTATTCAAACTTAAATAACTATAAAAAAACAAATATATATTGTTTAACAGTCCATAATATAGCCTTTAAGATATTATTATCAGCTTTTTAATCTTAATATTGTTAATTTTTAGGGAATTTTAGAATTGGGCGGGGGAAAAAATAGGCGAAAATAATAGGTCAAAAAAATAGCCAGAAAAAATTGGGGCTAAAAAAAGGCCATAAAAAACACGGCTGGTTAAAAGTCGTTAAAGGGTAAAATCCTTTTCCAAATTAATAATAAGCTCCACTTCCCCCCGCAGTAAATTGGATTTGACCGCGATCTCCTCCACGGAAAGACCCTTTTTGGCCAACCGCAAAACTTGGGCTCTAGTCTCTGGAGCCGCTGGGTTAGGCCCTTCCCTTTCCCCGGGCCCCCGGGCTCCCTCGGCGAGCTTGGACAGCCGCTTTTCCCCTTCTTTTAAGGCTTCCTCAGTCCGAGCCAGAAGGTCTTGGTAATCGGCTAACCGGCGATCGAGCTTTAAGATGAGATCCGCGGAAAGTTTCTTTTTGTCCTCTAAGTTAGCCTCAAAGGCTTTAGCGATCTTTTCCGACTCAGCTAAAAACCTTTCCACCGTGGCCGTTAGCTCTTTAGGGACCAGTTCCGGCGGGGTCTCGGCGGCGGGTTGACTCTTATCCCCTAACCCCCCCCGCGTCCGCCAGAGAACGACCAAGAGGAGGATTAAAAGGGTAATCTCCACCCCGACCTGGAGTAAGGTGACCAGCTCTTTCATATAGGGGGCCAAAGACCGTTTTCCTTAGACCAGGATGTCCACAAGGGCTTCAACTTCGAAATCCGACCTGACTTTCCCACCTCTGGCTTTGGCGCTGGCCTTGGTTCGATCTTTGGGGCCTTCCTTAAAATTGGGCCTTAAAATAAGGTCCCGCTCTTTTCTGACCGCGTTCGGAGCCGCCCCAGAGCCAGTTTCCGCGACCACTTCCACTAGATCCCGGCGATAACTCTCATCCTGAGCCTCACGAGTGATCCGCTGAATATCCTGAGCGATAGCGTCCTCAGCCGCCACTTGGCCGTTAATGGCCGGCAAATGGAGGTAGAGTTGGTTAATATGGTGGAGCGGAGCGGTCATTTAAGCCCCTTAACCTCAGGTTAAAGATATTTTTTTAAAAGGTTTCCTTGATAGGCGCCTCGTTTCCATTATAGCTTTTTCTGGCCTTTTTAACCACCGTCGGCCCACCTTTGACTAGCGGTTTTAAATTAGCGCTAATGTTGAGCTAAGGACCTCCACAGCGGGTTCACCAGTTTGAGAGGATATATATATTCTAATCCAACTCAATTAGATAGAATTATATATTTAAAAATAAATTTCAATTTTTTTGTAGATTTACAATATATTTTAAGATATATAAATGCAGCATTTATAATAATTATATCGTAATAACTGAAATTATATAAGTTGTTTTCAATAATATTTAATATAAGCGATTCATAATTTTTCTAATATGATATAATTTTCAATTTATAGAATGTAACTTTATATCAAGACTAGTTAACAAAGTCATTATGAAGATTTTATTGTTTATTCCGGACCACTAGGTTGAGAAAAATTTCCTAGTAACGCTTTTTTGGTTCTTAAACAGGGTGACGGGGAAGTCAATTCCTCCTTAAAATGAAACTTTTCATTATTCAGGCGGTAGCCATAAAAAGAACGGCAAGTTATAACCGCGATAGAAAAACTGGTGTTGACATAAGAATAATTTATCATAGAAATTTAATCATAGATCTATAATTAAATAATAAAAGTCACTTGTTTTACTAAGTCGTCAAAAAATTGATTGAAAAAAAAGCCAGAAATTTCTGGTGGGGTACTGACCAAAAGTGGCAAATTTTAGTGACCGCCAGTATATTTCACTAGAATTTCACGCCCTGACGAAGCCAACCAGTAAGAGTCCTTAAGATCATCATGGGTAGGACGACCATTATTCGGAGCGATCAAACTCTTTTTTCGGGTCCATTGGAAGCCCTGGAAGGACAAAAATCCTCAAAGGCTACATGATGGGGTGGTCAGTTTAAGCCTTTTTACTCAATAGCCTCGCTCAGGTCCACCCCGCCAAAGGCGGGAATTGTTTAGACCATTGGATGGCCAACTTAATGGCCGCGATAATGGCCACCTAAAATCAACCCCTAGACCATCCTCTATACCCCTATTCGACCGCCCAACCCTTAAAAACTAAGCCCCTTCTTAAAGTTAGCCTTAAGCTTAAAGCCTTAAGTCTTTAGGCTAAGAAACCTTAGCCTTTTGACCCTGGCCTTTAGCTAAAGAGTCTTTTAAAAGCTTAATCTCTTTAGCGTATCCGGGGAGTTCATTGGGGGTCTCTAAGATGACGGGCCGCCCAGACAATTGGGGGTGAGCTAGGACCGCCACCAAGGCCGTAAGACCAATCTGACCCTCATCGATCTTGGCGTGGCGATCTTTTCGGGAGCCCATTTCGTTTAAACTGTCGTTTAAGTGGATAGCCTTAAGCTTATCTAGGCCAATAACCTTATCAAGGGCTTTGACCACTCCGTCTAAATCGGCCACGATATCGTAACCCGCGTCAAAAATGTGGCAAGTGTCCAAGCAAACCCCGATCATTTCCGGTCGCTTAAACCGCTCGAGCATATAAGCCAGCTCCTCAAAGGACCGGCCTATTTCCGTGCCCTTGCCAGCCATGGTTTCCAAAAGGACCACGGTTTTGGAGTCCTTAGGGTAAATCTCGTTTAAAAGGGCCATGGTCTGGTCCATGCCAGCTTGGGGGTCTTTGTCCAGGTAATTGCCGGGATGGAGGTTATAGAAGGCCCCGGGTAATGACGCTAATCTTACGAAATCATCGCCTAAAAGGTCCCGGGTGATCTTGGCCACCCGCGGAACAAAGGAAGCCGGGTTTAAAGTGTAAGGAGCGTGGGCCACTAAAGGGCCAAAGCCCTCCTCTTTAGCTAACCGTAAAAGAGCTTGGACATCCTCAAGGTCAAGCTCTTTGGCCTTGGACCCACGCGGATTACGGGTAAAGAACTGAAAGACATTGGCCCCTAGGCCAATAGCTTCCTTACCGGCGGCCAGATACCCCTTGGAAATGGAAAGATGACACCCTAAAAACATAAATATCATTCCTATAAAGGTTTAGCTTAAAAAATAATGGCTTTATAAACAGCGATCATTTGATTGTTATAACTATTTAAAGCCATTAAAGAATAAATAGCGTCTTAAATTAGCGAAAAAACACCGGCTAATCTTATCGGATCTCAGCTCCTCCGTCAATAAGGCCCCGCCAATTAACCCAGCGATTAACCCAGCCGTAACAACCCCCCCTAACGGCCCTTAAACAGCCAGGCCTATGGTGGCCGCGGTCAGTGTGGCTAGCCTACCTAACGTCAACCTTAAGCCTTTGGGCTGGGGCCGCTTAAGGCTGTAAGGTTTTAGCCCCCCAGGGCGTAAGGCCAAGCTTACGCCCTTAAAAAGGGGCCGCCCTGAGCCCAACGCGACCGACCCGACCTTTTATTTTGAGGACAGCGTTTTGGCGCTTAAAGGACCATTTTTAGGGCTGGCCCTTAGGCGATAAGCTTAAGCTAAACCGCGCCGGGGGGGTTTTAAGGCGATTATAAGTAAATTAAAAGTGGTTCTTACGGCTCTCATCGCCAATTTTTAAAGATTGTCTGTGGACCGCCACCCTATACAGGTAACCCAGGCCAACCATGAAAAAGCCCGTGGTTATGAAGAGAATTTCCACTGAGACGATTTCGGCTAAGGGCCCGAAAATGAGAATCGCCCCGGGCAGGGCGCTGGACGTGATTATTCGCTGGATTGAGAAGACTCGCCCTAAGACTCGCTCATCGCTTTCCTCTTGCAGGAAAACCGTGACGGTGGCGGTGATTATGGGCATGATAAAACCAGCGCTCCCCATTAGGGCGAGGAAAATCAGAAAATTACCCGTTACCCCCATAAAACAGACGATTAGGCCAAAAAGCGCTATACCATGGGCTATGGTCCGACATTTATTGGAAAATCCATTGAGCCAAGCGACCAACAACCCGCCCAAGATGGACATGCCTGACCAGGCTATCTCCATAGCCGTCAGTCGCCACACTTCCCCGCCAAAGGAGCGGGCGATCATTAAAGGGCTTAAAACAGCGGCGGGAGCGACCAGAAAGAAGAAAGCCCCATAACTGAGGATAAGGGCTTTAAGTTGGGGATGATGAGCCACATATAAAAGACCCTCGCGGATCTCTTTAATGGCGGAAGAATTTCCGGTCGCCTTTAAGGGAGTTGGGACTTTTATTCGCCACATGACGATAATCGCCGAAAGAGCCGTAACCACATCGATCATCATCACCCAAGCTAGGCTGACCGTTCCCAGAAGAAACCCGCCCACAGCTGGCGAAAAAAGCGTAACTCCGGCGTTTATGGTTTGATTGATTCCCTGGACGCGGCTAAGACAAGTTGGTGGGACAATTTGGGGATAGATAGCGTCCACCGCTGGAGCCTGAATCCCGCCGCCTAAAGACCGTAGAGCCAATACCCCAATCAAAAGCCACAGGCTATCTAGACCGCGTAAGTATAGGGCCGTTAACCCTAACGTCACTAAGGCGACAAATCCATCCGATAAGATGATAAGCGAGCGGCGGTTATATCGATCCGCTAAAACGCCTCCCCAGAATAGGAGTAAAATTTGCGGAACGTTACAGGCTAAGGTCGCGACTGTCAGCCAGAGCCCGGAAGCGGTCTCCAAGGCGATCCACCAGACCAGAGCGAAGCCTACGGTTGAAGAGCCAAAAAGCGAGAGATTCTGGCTAACTAAGAAAAGAATGGCGTTCTTTCGCCAATCACTATCGAACGAGGCCAAATTTTGGGCCATAAAATTATCCTGGAATAAAAAAAACCGCGGGGAATAGCGTCCGCGCGGCTTTCTTGACCGAAGAGAAAGCGAAATGGATTAAGATCCCTAAAGTAATCAAAAAACCCCACCAACCGCTTTAATCAGCGCAAAAGCGCTTAAAGCGGAACGGTCCACCCAGACCCATTAAGAGTCGCGTTAAGACCTTGGGCGGCTAAATTACTTGGAAACCCTCACAGCCATTTCCTCCAGGATAATTATTAGCTAATAGTATAGCGGACAAGATTTTAGAGTCAAGATTTCTATTCGACCGTATCGACTGATCGACTGTTCAATGTTCAACTGTCCAGCGTTTTTAAATTCGCGATATAGACCCCCTTAGGGCGGGCCACCAGTTTTATATTGTACATACATTTAAAGCTATTTTGACTTAAAGCGCTTAAATATTTAAAAATAAATAGTAATTTTATAATATTATCGCGCAACTTACATCCCGCTCCCCTCGTCCACGATCCCTCCGAGCCACTGACGATAGGAAAGCACGGCGGGGCCATCATGGACCTTAACTTGACCCGGCGCGAGTGATATTAAACACTCCCACCTAGTTCTCTTGGACTCCTCTAAATAAGCTAAGAAAATTGAGGGTTTCCTTAAGCGATTGGGGATCCAGGCGTTTAAGCCCTGTTGGTCAAGTCGTAATCTTATGGGTCAGAAATTATTCTTTCCCCCAAAACCTTATCTTAAGCTTGTGGCTAGAACAGCGATGATTAAGAGAGAGACTTGGTGGATAATTGACGGGAGGCGATTAGCTTAGATGATGGTCAATAAACCAAGTTGGGAAGGGTTCTATTTAAAGGTCAAGGGCAAACCGTTTCTTACGTCAGACAAATAGACTCTAAAGAGACCCTTAAGTGACCGTCAAATCGATGAACCTGGCCCAAATAACCCTGGGAAATGCCCGCGTGAGGAGGAGGGGCAATCCCAGGGCGCCCTACTTCTCGGCTAGAGGCAGAAAACCAGCTCGAGCGGCGGGGCAAAGCGGTTAGAC
>JAISRZ010000053.1 GCA_031273455.1 Deltaproteobacteria bacterium
TTCCAGAGGACAGGACTGGAGAAGCATCCTGCCGTGGGTCTTTAACCTACGCTCAACGGAGGACCTGGCGAGCCAGGCCCTAACCCTGGTAACCCGGAGACGCCCTAGAGCGCCTCAACGCCGGGCCAAAGGCGAGCCTTTGGCCCGGGGTGAACGGTTACGATATTTTACCATTTTATACGCCTCAGGGCACTTTTCCTTAAGGAAAGGCATCATTATATCATTCACGACCCAAAATTTGGTAGCCTCGTTAATAGCTTCATCAAGGGTGAGGCTATTGGCGAGTCCTTCCTTGACCTTAGAGGCGTAAATAGGCGCGTAAAAGTATAACTGACCCACCAACTAGCCAATTAAATGTTTAGGAGCTGGCTGGAAATTTAATCTCTTTAACCTCAGCCAGGCTTAGTATTTTGACTAGCTGGGCGACTTTTTCTGGCTTAAAACCTTCTTTAGAAAAAAGTCACCACTAAAGGCCATTGGCCACCAACGTTAATTTTGGAATTCCCGATTGGCGTGGCCGCCTCAAAAAAGAGATTATAGATAATCCCCGGAAAAAAAGGTATACTGGCGGCGTTTTAAAGGCCCCCAACGACCCCGGATTGTCCTTTAGGCGACCATAAAAGGACCTAAAAGATACATAAAAGGACCTAATAGATAAAAGGGCCGAACAGAAGAACCTATTTATTAACCCCATCCCATATCCTAAACCTGTCGACATCTTAGGGCGGACCATGACCGGAGAACCACTTTACGAGGGTAAGGCCAAGAAAATCTTTCCCGCTGACCGGGCGGATGAGTATTTGGTCTATTTCAAGGACGACGCCACCGCTTTTAACGGGGCTAAAAAAGGGACCATTGAGTCTAAAGGACAGCTAAATAACGCTATTAGCGCGGCCTTTTTTGAGCTTTTAGCCCAAGCTGGAGTTAAAACCCACTTTATCCGCCAGGTGGACGCCAATACCTCTTTGGTTAAAAAGGTGGCCATTATCCCCTTGGAAGTGGTGGTCCGCAACATCGCCGCTGGCTCTTTGTCCCAAAGGCTCGGTTGGCCCGAAGGGCAAACCTTAGCCACCCCTATTGTCGAGTTTTATTATAAAGACGACGCCTTAGGCGATCCTTTGATCAATAACGCCCATATCGCGGCCTTAGGCGTGGCCACTCCGAGTGAGTTAGCCCACCTGGAGGCCGAGGGTTTAAAAATAAACCGGATCTTAACGGCCTACCTTTTGGCTCGGGGTCTTAAACTCGTTGACTTTAAACTGGAGTTTGGCCGGACTGGGGATGGGATTGTCTTAGCCGACGAGATCTCCCCGGACACTTGCCGCTTGTGGGACGCCCAGACCAACGAGAAGCTGGATAAAGACCGGTTCCGAAGGGATCTTGGCGGAGTGGAGGCGGCTTACCAAGAGATTTACCGCCGCTTGGTCTTAGCTAAACCCATCTATAAGGCCAAGGTCGCGGTGCGCTTAAAGGAAAGCGTTTTAGACCCCCAAGGGGAGGCTATCCTAAGGGCCTTACAATCCCAAGGGGAGAGCGGTTATAAGGCCATTCGGGTGGGTAAACTGATTGAGCTGGTTTTAGAGGGCGATGATTTAACGGACGTCCAAAAAAAGGTCGCGAAACTGGCCGATGACCTTTTAGCCAACCCCATCATGGAAACCTACGCGGTCACGGTGGAGTCCTTCTCGTGAAAGCGGCGGTCATAGTTTTTCCCGGGTCCAACTGCGACCAAGATTGCGTTCGGTCCTTTAAGGCCGTCACTGGCCAAACCGCCGCTCTCGTCTGGCACAAGGAAGCTAACCTCCCTAACTACGATTTAGTCATCCTCCCCGGGGGGTTCGCCCACGGGGATTACCTACGCTGTGGGGCCATCGCCCGCTTTTCCCCGGTCTTGGCCGAGGTTAAGCGGTTAGCCGACCGGGGGAGCCTTATTTTGGGGATCTGCAATGGTTTTCAGATCTTGTGCGAGGCCCGCTTGCTCCCCGGGGCCTTACTTAGGAACCACTGTCTAAAGTACTTGTGTCAAGACGTCTTTTTAAGGGTGGAGACTAGCCAAAGCCCCTTTACCAGCCTTTATAAAAAGGGCCAGATTATCCGGATCCCCATTTCCCACGGGGAAGGGTCGTATAGCGTGAGCCCCAAGGAGCTGGATAAGCTTAATAGCGAGGATCGAATAGCCTTTCGGTACGCTTTAGCCGATGGGACGGTCACGCCTTTAGCGGCCCCCAATGGGTCCTTAGACGGGATCGCTGGGATCTTAAGCCGTAAAAGGAATATTTTAGGCCTTATGCCGCACCCGGAACGGTTAGCCGAAATTGAGCTGGGCGGAACTGACGGTCGGCCTCTACTGGAAGCCGCTTTTTCGGCCATGGGAGGCGCGGCGTGACCGACACCCCTTATCTTGAGCAAAACCTCACCCTGGACGAATACCAAGCCATAATCAAACTTATGGGGAGAAAGCCCAACGCTTTGGAGCTAGCCCTCTTTGGGGTCATGTGGTCCGAGCACTGTGGGTATAAAAACTCCCGGGCCGAGCTCAAAAAGTTTCCCACCAAAGGCCCCCAGGTCCTCCAAGGGCCCGGGGAAAACGCCGGGGTGGTGGATTTAGGCGACGGTTGGGCTTTAGCCTTTAAAATGGAAAGCCATAACCACCCCTCAGCCATTGAGCCCTACCAAGGCGCGGCCACGGGGGTGGGCGGGATCATCCGGGATATCTTCGCCATGGGGGCGCGGCCCATCGCCTCCCTAAACAGCTTACGCTTTGGCGACCTCTCTTTACCCAAAACCCGCCATCTACTAAGGGGGGTCGTGGCCGGTATCGGCGGCTACGGCAACTGCTTAGGCGTCCCCACCGTGGGCGGGGAAGTCTTCTTTCACCCCTCCTTTAACGGTAACCCTCTGGTTAACGCCATGAGCTTAGGCTTATTAAAGAGCCAAAGGCTTTTTAAAGGCCAAGCCGCGGGCTTAGGCAACGTGGTCATGGTGGTCGGGGCTCGAACCGGTCGCGATGGCATTAAGGGGGCCTCCTTCGCTTCCGAGGAGCTAAGCGAAAGCGATCCCGACAAAAGGCCCAACGTCCAGGTGGGCGATCCCTTCATGGAAAAGCTCCTTTTGGAAGCCACTTTGGAGATCTTGGATAACGATCTAGTGGTGGGCTTACAAGACTTAGGGGCCGCTGGATTAACCTCCTCGGCCGCCGAGATGGCTAGCCGGGCCGGAACCGGCTTAGTTATGGATCTTGAAAAAGTCCCTTTAAGGGAACTGGGTTTAGCCCCCTGGGAGATCATGCTCTCCGAGTCCCAAGAAAGGATGCTTTTGGTGGTCGAGCCCGAGAAGACCGAAGCCATCGCCCGGATCTTTGACAAGTGGGATCTTAAAGCCGCGGCCATTGGCGAAGTCACCGGGGACGGGGACTTTGTCTTACGCTTAAACGGCGAGGAGTTATCGAGGGTCCCGGCGGCTTACTTAACCGATAAAGCCCCGGTCTATATCCGGGACCGAAAGGAACCCGCTTACTACCAAGAAAAGAAAAAGGCCGATCTTTCTTTAGTCAATAAATACGCTGATTACGGGGAGTTACTAACCCGTTTATTAAGCTCCCCCAACTTAGGGTCCTTAGCTTGGGTTTACGAGCAGTATGACTCCATGGTCGGGTTAAACACCGTCATTCGGCCCGGCGGGGACGCGGCTTTACTAAGAATCCCCGAGTCAGCTAAGGGTATCGCCATCGCGGTGGACTGCGATAGCCGGAAGGTTTACTTGGATCCCTACTTAGGGGCGGCGGCGGCGGTGGCTGAGGCCGCCTTAAACGTGGCCGTGACTGGGGCTAGGCCCTTAGCCATCACTAATTGCCTCAACTTTGGCAACCCCGAGGATCCGGAGATTTACTGGCAGTTTGTCAAGGCCACTGACGGTTTGGCGGCGGCCGCCGCCGCTTTGGACACCCCGGTCACTGGCGGGAACGTCAGTTTTTACAATGAGTGGAATGGGGCGGCCATCTTCCCCACCCCGACCATCGGCCTGGTTGGGTTATTAGAGAACCTAAACGATCGGTTAACCTTAGACTTTAAAAACCAAGGGGACTTAGTTTACCTTTTAGGGGAAACCTTAGAGGAGCTAGGGGCTAGCGAGGCCCACTACCTTCTGTCCGGTCAAGACGAGGGTCCGGTCCCCTCTTTGGATCTGGCTAAAGTTAAAGCCTTGTGCCGGTTTTTAGAGGAAGCGGCGAAACGGCGGCTTTTAAAGTCAGCCCATGACGTCTCTAACGGCGGCTTGGCCGTGGCCTTAACCGAAGGGGCTATGGCCGGGGATTTTGGGTTAGTTCTTCAGTGGACGGGAACCGTGACCCCCGGGGCCACCTTCTTTGGCGAAAGCCAGGGCCGGGCGGTGGTCTCCTTTACGCCAACTAAAGAAAAGGATTTTTTAAGCTTAGCCGCTCAATTTTCCTTAACCGTAACTAAATTAGGCCAGGTTGGGGGCCAAGACCTTAATTTAACATACAATGACGCGACTTTAATCGCCCCGCTCACCCAACTGAAAAAAGCTTGGGCCGAGGCTTTGACGACCCTGGCCGCCCTTTAGCTAACTTAGGGCCGTATTGGCGAACTCCATGATTGATCTAAACCCGTTATCGACTGGCTCCTATTCGCCCCACCTCTTTCACGAGGAATGTGGGGTCTTTGGGCTCTGGGCCCCGGGGCCCCAGATCGCTGATCTCTGTTATTTAGGCCTTTTCGCTCTCCAGCATCGGGGCCAAGAAAGCGCGGGCATCGCCGTCACCAACGGTCGCCACGTGGACGAGATTAAGGGCATGGGCCTTATGACCGAGGCCTTTCGCCATGGTCGACCGACCTTGTCCGGCCATGGGGCCATTGGCCATGTTCGCTACTCCACCCAAGGAGCCAGCGTCCTATGCAATATCCAGCCCCTCTTCGCTTACGCCCCGGGCGGGTTTATCGGTCTGGCCCACAATGGAACCTTAACCAACGCTGAAACCTTACGGGCGGAGATCGCCGCCAACGGGGGGCTCTTTCGGACCACCACCGATAGCGAGGCCATCTTAAACTTATTGGCCACCCCTGAGGCAGGTAGCGTCGAGGACCGGATCGTCCAAGAGTTTCCGCGGCTAGAGGGGGCTTATAGCTTAGTTTTGTTAACCCCGGACCAGTTGATTGGGGTCAGAGACCCTAAAGGTTACCGGCCCCTTTGCGTTGGCCGCTTAAAGAAAGGCGAGTACGTTTTAGCCTCGGAAAGCTGCGCTTTGGACGCGGTTAAAGCTGAGCTCATTCGGGACCTTAACCCCGGGGAAATGGCCATCATTAGCGCTAAGGGCTTAAGGTTTCGGAAGTTTAGTGAGGCTAAGCGCCAATCAGCTTGCGTTTTTGAGTATATTTACTTCGCTCGGCCCGATAGCGTTTTGGATGGGCAATCGGTCTGGCGAACCCGCTTCCGCTTAGGCCAAAGGTTAGCCCAAGAGTTTGGCGAAAAGGCCGATATCGTTATCCCGGTCCCAGACACCGGCATTACCGCGGCTTTGGGGTTTAGCGAGACGAGCGGTCTACCGTACCTAGAGGGGCTCATTAAAAACCGCTACGTGGGCCGGAGCTTTATCATGCCCCAGCAGATCTCCCGCGAGACCACCGTGGAAATGAAGCTGAACCCGGTTAAGGCTAACCTCCAAGACAAAAGAGTGGTCTTAATCGATGACTCCATTGTCCGGGGGACGACCAGCGCTAGGATCGTCTCCATGGTCCGGCGGGCTGGGGCCAAAGAGGTCCATATGTGCGTTTCCTCGCCACCCATCACCCAACCGTGCTATTATGGGATTGACACGTCTATCAGAAAAGAGCTCATCGCCGCGGTCAAAACCATCCCGGAGATAAAGAAGAGTTTAGGCGTGGACAGTCTCCACTACTTATCTAAACAAGGGCTTTTAAATGAGGTCGAAGACCCGGATAACTTAAGAAGTTGTCTGGCTTGCTTTGACTAATAAGGATTTGAGGCTAGTTCCAACCCAACACTGTAGCTTCATACGGAAAACACCGCCCTTTCGGGCGGTTTTTCCGTTCTGGGGGGGGGTTTACAAGTTATTCTAGATAAACACACTTAAGTTGCCGAAATTAAAGGGTTTTCTGGCATTTTACCGTAGCGCCTAAAAAATTGAAAGCGAGTACATTTTTAACTCGACTTTTGGTTCTTCACGAATTTACGATCTTTTTTAATGAACCGAAATTTAAAGCTTCATTTTTAACGCGATTAACTTTACCTAGATATCATAGACTTGTCAAATTTATTTTTAAGACTTTCTTTACAACTTGCGTTTTGGGAAAAGTCCCTTCTTATAGGTTGATCGAGTAAGCTTAACCCTAACCCCAAGCTAGATTTAGGTCGCGCCGCGAACCATTTAAGCGGTCTTAAGCCCCAATCCAGAGCCGGTCGAAAAGGAACCGAGCGAAAAGAACTTTCTTTTGGCGGGTCACTTAGGCGGTTGACCGTAAAAAAGCTAAGTTTTCACCTTCTAAAGCTTCAATTATCGGTTTAGCCCTTTAGAGCGCGTCTTAAGCCCTTTAACCTTAACCTAACGTCCTAAGGTCCTTAAGCTTTAGATTTGACGGGGCTTTTCGCCAGTTTTTCCCGTTAAAAACCGGTGGCTAACTTTTCCTGGTTCAGGTAGTATTAAGTTAGCGAGGGGTATCTTAGACCTTTTAGGGTTCATCTTTCGCGGACGATTTAAGGACCCTTTTTCCTTAACCAGTCTAGTTTAGACCTTTAGGATTAAGGTATTTCAGGGTAAAGTTAGGCTCTGTTTAGCGAGTGGTTACAATGAAGGCTCTGGCCTATGGCCTTATCACAGTCTTAGTCTTGGCTCTTTTGGCCGTCGCCCCGGACGGTTACGCCCAAACTGGACCCCAGACTAGGCCCCAGACCCCGGCTAAACCGCCTTTATCCCTAGTTGACACCGTGGAGCAAGGTTACTTGGCCTACCGCCGGGGCGACTATGACGAGGCCATTAAGATCTTCACCTCGATTATCCAACGCCGGGGGCTCACCATTAAAGAGCGGGCCGTGAGCTACCTTTTAAGAGGGGAAGCCAAACGCGAGAAAGGCGATATCCAGGAAGCCATCCATGACTTCACCCGGGCCATCAACCAGTGGCCCAACTACCCCCAAGCCATCTTCTTTCGGGGGCAAGCCTTCGCCTCTTTAAACCAGTGGCAAGAAGCCTTAGCTGATCTGAACCGAGCCGCCGAGCTGGACCCGAACCGGGAGTCCTACAAAACGACTTTGGAGTTATTAAAGGTCAAGATGAAAAAGGCGGGCGTGGACCCAAACCCCAAAGTCCAGATCGATCTAACCCCCCCGAAAGAGTAAAAACCTTAAAACGGCAGAGCGATTAGACCGACCAAGACCAAGATCCCTAAGATTATGGCCACTAAGACCGCGGCGGACCCTTTGTCTTTAGCGTCCCGGACTTTTTCGTTAAACTCTGGCGAGACTAAGTCACAGATGTCCTCTAGGGCCGAGTTAATCAGCTCGGTTAAGGGGATACCTAAAAAGGCGATAACTAAAACCACTTTCTTCCAAAAGGGCCAAGGAACAAAAAATAGGATAATTAGAAGGATAATTAAGCTAACTAACTCGAGCTTAATGGCCTCTTCTTTACTAAAAGCCGCGTAAAGCCCTCTAATGGAAAAGCCCATGGCCCTTTTGGCCCGGCGCGGTATGTTCTTAATGGCTTTAAGCATGAGAGCCTCGTAACGAAAACGGTTATAGATCCCGAACGACCAAAATGAGTAAGAACCGGCCCGCGTCGCTTAACCGAATAAGCCGCCGCCAAGGCTTAACTAAGATGAAACCGTAGGTCGCGAGCTTCACTAGAATCTTGGCTAGGGCTTCGGGGCTAACTGAAGAGTCTAGAGCCCTAACCGGCCAAAACCCATCCTTTAACCGCCCTAAGGCCAATAGAGGCGTTAGATCCTCGTTAGTTAAGCCAAAGTGGCTCATAATGGCCTCGGGCGTTAAGGCCTTAGCGAAGAACTCCCCTAAGATCTCTAAAGAGCGCCGGTTAGCGGCCCGGCTCTTTATGCCCTTAACGATTAACCTGAAGGTCCAGACCCCTTTACCCGACATTGGTTAAGTTAAACTCCCCTGGGCCTAAGCTGGGGCCAGGGCCAAAAAACCCCGGGTTTTTCGGTGAAGGTTAAAGGCTCTTGACTAATCGGATGGCTCAAGGTTAGCTCATAAGCCCATAAACCAATAACCCCAGTCGCCCCTTGGCGCCCCCCATACTTAACGTCCCCAATAATAGGAAACCCTAAGTTAGCCAACTGACAGCGGATCTGGTGCTTAAAGCCGGTTAAAAGCTGGATGGCTAAAAGGGTGGCCAAGCCCCCGTTAAACTCCCCTTGGCCAATAACCTTAAAGTTTAAACTGGCCTTGGTCCCTTTTTCCCCGGGTAAAGCCACCCGGGTGATAGCCCGGTCCCTAATCAGTTCGTCCACTAAACCGCCGCTTTCGGGCGGGGTTCCCGCCACCAAAGCGTAGTAAAGCTTTTTTATGGTCCGGTCCCGAAACTGTTGGCTAATCCTCCGGGCCGCCTTGGAGGTTTTGGCCAGGACCATTAACCCGCCCGCCGCGTAGTCCAAGCGATGGCAGAGCCCTAAGTAAGCTCGACCGGGTTTATTGGCCGCGACCTCGATGTGGTTCCGGGCCCAGGACAAAATGTCCGGGCGCTCCCGACCGTCGGCCTGGGCCAACCACAAAGGCGGTTTGACGACCACCAAAAGCTGACGGTCCTCATAGCTTATCGTAGGCTCGATGGGTTTGGTCCTTTAAAGGTGGATTATAGCCGGAAAAACGGTTAGGCGCTCCCAGCCAAAAAAGGTTAAACTGACTTGACCAAAATTGGGGGTTTAATTTAGGTTGATTAAACTGGGCTCGCCTAGCTTAAGGGGGGTCCCCCAAAAGCTATTAGCCCCCCAACTGACCGGATAAACGCCTTAACGGAGTCGCCCCTAGCCATGCTCTTACCCCAAGACCGGGCCAAAAGTCTATGCCTTGAGTTCGCCTTAGCTGATATTAAGCTAACCGAACTGGAGTTTTTACGTTTTTTGCGCTTAGACCAACTGTTACTTAAAAACCTCGAGTCCTTGGACTTAACCCGGACTGACCCCCAGAGGCTTTTGTCTAAACACTTCGTGGACTCCGCTTACGTGGCTAAGTTTTTAGGGAACCCCGGGGTCTTACTGGACTTAGGGAGCGGGGCTGGGTTCCCCGGGTTGCCCTTAGCCATCCTTAACCCCAGTTGGCCCATCATTTTAGCCGAACCGCGCCTTAAGCGCTTGGCTTTTATTGAGGAGGCCATTGATCTCTTGGATCTTAATAACGTTAAGATCTATCCCCATAAGGTCGGGCCCAACTTCGGCGAATCCATCCAGAGCGTCATCGCCCGGGACTTTGGCTCCATCGCCGACATTTTGGAGCTGGTGGCCCCCATCTTAGCCCCCCAAGGCCAAGTTTTTCTCCTGAAAGGCCCTAACGCCCCGGCCGAGGTCAGGGAAGCCCAAGGGCGAGCGATAAAAGCCCATTATACCGATTTAACCGCCATAAGCTACCAGGTCGGCTCTTTAAAACGCTCTTTGGTCAAAACCGCCAAAATCACCCCGAAAGAGGCCGTGGTTAACCCGTATCAAAGCTTGGAGATAGCTAGCCCCAAAAACCCGCGCTTTCGGGGGTGGCTAAAACTCTTAACTGGCCGGACCCAACGGAAAGCTGGGGAGACTTTAGGCTTGGGCCAAAAAATCGTGAAAGAGCTTTTAACTAACCACCCCGACCTTCTTTTGGGGCTCATCGCGGTTAGCCCCCGGGATTTAGAGGGTTTTCCGGTCAGTCGCGACACCCCGATTTTTTTCGTGCGGAGCGAGATCTTCCCGGAGCTGGACCCCATTGGGGCGGGGCCGCCCATCGCTTGGCTGAAAACCCCGGAGATCGAGACCTGGGATCCCACCCGGGTCAATCAGAAACCCTTTCTTTTAATCCCCTTCCAAGACCCCAATAACGTGGGGGCGGTCATCCGCGCCGCCGCCGCCTTGGGCCCGGAGGTGGTTCTATTAGCCGAGGCGGCTAGCCCCTTCCATTACCGGGCTTTACGGGTGGCCGGGCCAGCCGTGTTTCTGACTAAACTGTGGCGCGGGCCTAGTTACCGGGAACTGCCCTTTTTAGAGCGAGACGACCTCTACGCCTTATCCCCGCGTGGGGCGGATATCTTTAGTTGGGATCCCCCAGAAAACCCCGGGCTGGTTCTGGGCTCTGAGGGCCAAGGGTTAGACAGTCTGTGGCCGGAGAGCCAAAAACTCTCCATCCCCATGAAGCCTGGACTCGAGTCCTTAAACGGCGGCGTGGCCGCGGCTATGGCTTTAGCCATCTTAAAGGCCAAAGGCCGGTTATAGGCGGACCGCTCTCCCCCCTAGCCTCCCTACGCCTCAAGCTTCTAACCGCCTAAGCCCTGACCCTTAAGAACCTGGCCTAAAAGGCCCCAAATCGCCCCCTAGAGGCTTCTAGAGCGGCTAGATGTTTTTACCCTTGGGTAGTGGTTTAAAGGCGGCTAGAGGCGTCTAAGAGGCCCTTAAAGGGCGACTGGAAAGGCGGCTGGAAGGACGGCTGGAAGGACGACTTGGGCGCTTAAAGGAAACTGGAAAGGCCACTTGGGGTGGAGCTTAAAGGAAACACTTAATTATTGTGTAAAAATCGAACCGTATATCAATTAACAGAGGAGGCTAGAAGGTTGGTCGCTTTTGGAGGATTTAAGCTTAAACCGCGGAGTCTTAATTTTTTGACGAAAAATTGTTGACAAAAGGATTGAGGCCTGATACACTAATAAAATCGCTAGCGAACGAAAAAGCCATAGATTAAAAAACATATTGCTTATTATTTTTTATTATAATATTGAAAATTTGGCTAATTAAAAACTTAAAGGCCGAATATATTCATTTTATGAATATATTCGGTTTTTTATTATTTGTCTCTTTAACTTTAATTCTTATCAAAGGCGGGCCAATTCGCGGTCTCGCCGATTTGGGGTAGAGTTCCATGGGAGCCAATCCGACCGCTCGAACGTTACAAGAATCGTTTAGGTTCACTTTTAGCCGCAAAACTTGTGGCTCATTGGCTATATTCCCCTCTTTTCTGGCCTTTTCCAACCGCGCCCGCTGTTGTCTCCGCTAATTTTCTCCCCCTTTTTTTGGGTTAAATGAATAAACGCTAGGCGGCCTAATTAGCGGTCTAGGCTAGGAGCGAAGGAAATCTTCGCTCTAATGGCTCTTATGGCTACCGCCTTAAGGCTTATCATTTAACAACTTAAATTTTTCTTTATTTCATTATTTACAGTTGATTTTACATAAATCATTAGCTATCAGCCTCTACAATTATTTACAGAGATGTAATTTGGCTATGTTAAACTTTTAGACTGTTTACATTCTAAATTTAGATAATTTAGCGTGTTTTTTACGGTCACTAGATTTGATCGCGACAAGATATTAACGACGCCTAAATCCAATATTTCCTATTCAGCCTAACTTTGGCTCGTAATTCGCCAAAGCCCTGGGGAGGCCTATCCATGACCGCGCTAACCGCCAACGCTTTGACTGAAATTCCTGAATACGCGACTTCGCAAAGAGAATTCTTGGAATACTCTAAAGCGTCTCACTATTACTCGAAATCGGTCGGTAAGCTTATTGACTTGGCCAACAACTATGTTTCTGACGCTGAGGAGGCGTTTAGAAACGGGGCCAAGGCCATCTGGACAAACGGATATCGCTGGGAAGCCTTGTTTTTATATTCTTTGGGGATCACCCCAGTTTCTTATACCGAAATGGGCCGCTACGGACTCTACGAAGATATGCGGATCGCCGAGGACTATTATCAGTTCCCGGTAGAAACTTGCGCTATGGTCAAATGCGCTCTTGGTCAATGGCATAAACGAATTAACTCTAACACGATTAAACAAATTCTAGGTAACGCTTCCAGCTGCGAGCCCTTTAACCTCGCTTGGGAGATTTTACGAAAAAAAGGTTATGACGTCCATTGCAACGAGGCGATTTACCGCGGCCCCAATGTCAATGGGGTTAGGTTGGAAGAGTTAATCAAGTTCATGAGTGAGCAGCTTTTGGACATCGCCGAGTGGGCCACAGGGGAAAGACGCGTCGATGAGGAACTTATGCGTTGTGAGCTTATCCGCAAAAATAGGATGATAGGTAAGCTCAAAAAATTTCTGGATCTAAGGCGCAAAGTCCCTTTTTACGTGAAGAGCCTTCCTTGCGTATTCCTCGCCATCTCTGGGTTTAACAATTATTTTGGCAAACCTCGGGAATTTGAGGAGGCCATTGACGAGCTCATACTAGAAATGGAAAACGAGCCGGTAAACCCAGATGACCTAAAGAAAGCCATACCTCTGGTTTGGGCTGGGATGATCGGCCAAGAGTTTGGCGTTTATGACGTCATCGATCAAGCTGGCGGGTCAATTTTAGGGCTATGGGGCATTCCCTATAGGCTGGTCAGGGAAGACATTCCCCCCTTGGAAGCCTTAGTTCGGTACTATTATGACAACGGTCAGGCTGGAGCTGGAATTTACGCCCGTAACGTTATTGAGTCCGAGGTAAAACGACTAAACGCCAAGGGGGTTATATTTTACGGTTATATCGGTTGTTCATTGACCTCCGTGGACCGGGAGATGTGGCGACGCCATTTTCACAAGCAAGGTCTCCTTTGCCTCAATCTGGAGGGCTCATTCCAGATCGGCCCGCCAAGTGGCCAGATCATGACTAGGGTCCGCGCCTTCGTGGAGACGCTTAACTCGAACCGGAATTTATAGTTATCTTACTTTGGTTATTCTATTGTGGACCCCTTGGATTTGGGAAGGCTTTTTTAGCCACGCTAAGCGCGATTTCCTTAGCCCACCCAGACTCGCTACAATACTAATAACCATAACAAACGATAATTACAATATATAGACTTAATATAACGCTTTATTTTAGAAATAGTTTTTAAACAGATCAATATCGGTTGTTTGACGATTTTATTTAACGTAAAAGAGTTTCCATTCGCCAACAGACTATCGCCGTGAGACCATCTCCGTGAGACTAGGTAAAGCGGCCTCATAATCGGAATTATTTTCGCGCGCCATTTATGGAGCCTTTAGAGCTAAGGAAAGGTTAATGAGCGTCTTAACCACCCTACAGTTTAATGATGATCCAGAACACATTACCTCCCAAAACGATTACGTTGAGTATTCCAAATGGGTTCATTCCCACTCTCCAGCTATTCAGCGATTGCTGGGACTTTCCGAGGATTATGTGCCCGGCGCGGAAAAGGCTTACCTAGATCATGGGAAGCCAGCCATTTTCTGCTCCGGCTATAACTGGGAACCAATTTTCGTCTATTCTCTAGGGGTCACTCCGGTCGCCTACACGGAAATGGGCCGTTATAGCGAACGCGAGGACATGCTGACCGCCGAGGAATTTTACCAGTTCCCGGTGGAAACCTGCTCCATGGTCAAATGCACCGTTGGCCAATGGCACAAAAGACTTACCACGGGATCAATAAAGCGACTTTTAGGCAACTCCTCAAGCTGCGAGCCATTCAATTTGGCTTTTGAGGTCATGCGTAAGCGTGGGTACGATGTATTCAACAACGAGGTTCTTTACCGTGGCCCCACGGTTCATGGCGATAGGTTGGAGGCGCTTATCCAATTTATGGTTGAGCAATTGCTAGACGTGGCTGAATGGGTCACTGGCGAAAGAAAGGTTGACGAGTCGAGTCTTAAGCGAGAGATCGCCCGTAAAAACCGCCTCTTAACTAAGTTAAAAAGGATTTTGGAGCTTAGGGTCTTACATCCCTTTTACATGAAGACTTTGGCGATAATTCTCACTTTGAATGTTGGGTTAAACAACTATTTCGGAAAACCCGAGGAATACGAAAAGGCCATTGACTCATTAATTCAGGAATTAGAAAGCGCTAAGGTCAACGATAGTGACCTAAAGTCCGTAATACCCTTGGTCTGGGCCGGAGGCACCGGTCAAGAGTTTGGCGTTTACGAGGCCATCGACAACGCTGGCGGGGCCTTATTAGGTCTTAGAAGCGCGCCTTTTCGTTACGTCCGGGAAGACGTCCCGCCTCTTGAGGCCATCGCCAGATGGGTTTACGACAACACAGCGGCCGGGGCGGGGGTGTTCGCTAGGAACGTTATTGAGGCCGAGGTCGAAAAATTGAAGGCCAAGGGCATAATTCTATATGGATACATCGGTTGCTCTTTCGCCTCGGTTGACCGGGAAATGTGGCGACGCTACTTCCACGAGAAAGGGCACCCTTGCTTAAACCTTGAAGGCTCGTTCCAGACTGGCTCCCCTAGTGGCCAAGTTTTGACCAGGGTTAAGGCTTTCATCGAGATGTTGGCCGCCAACCGCTGAAATTTTATGTCTAATTGTCGTAAGTTTACTCATAAAGGGACTAAAACCGCGGTTTTATGGAGCCGCGATTGGCTTAAGCTCCCTTACGCTTACGATACCTAACCCGAGCGCCGAGCCTAGCTTAATCTCTTTGTAACCACTTTCAGCCCATAATAGGGCTTGGCTGGCTTTTAAGTCTACGTTTCTGGTTTTTAGGCGTTTAGGGAGGGTTTATAGCGATTCTTGGCTAAAACCCTTCCATGGTCAAACACGTTGGGGACAAACACGTTGGGGAAATGTTCCGAAGCTTTTCCAAACGAAAAGCGTAGCTGGCTATAGGCCCGCGACAATTTAGATGGCTTTTTTTAGAGATCCTCCTTACTAGAAAGGATTAACCGATATTTGACCTTAATCTCAAAACCTTAACGTCTAAGCCTTTAAGTTAAGGCCTTTAAGTTAAGGCCTTCTTTTAAATGGAGACCGCCTGGCCAAAATCTTTTTATTAAAAATTTATCTTAACGTCACTAAATATGACTTAAAGACAGTAACTAGAACAAAGAAATTGTCAACTAAAGTTACTTTACTTAAAACTCGACTCTCAAACATATTATAATTTAATATACATTATCTTTTAAATTTATTGCAGTAACCAATGTTTTTGAATATAATTGACAATATTTATTTAATTTTTTCTTTTAATTTTTCAATATTAATAACTAAATTATAAAACAAATGGAGATTAACATATGAAATTTATTATTTTATTGTCCTTAAACATTTTTTCGTTAGCCACGCTTTTATTCGCTTTCGGTTGCTCAAACGATGGGGCCAAAACGCCCCCAACCAACCTATCTCAAAAAGAGGTGACTCCCATTGACAAGTCCATTTCAGACAATAAAGACCTGACGGTTTTAAGAGCTTCTATATCCCCAGAACCTACCGCTCCCGTCACTTTTTTGGTCGGCGACGATTTGGGATTGTTCAGAAAACATGGAATTAAGCTTGAGATGACTGGCAACATTCCCGTTTCCCAGTTAGTCGCGGCGGTTGTGGGCGGGCAATTAGACGTGAGCCACGGAGCTCATATCAACCGAACCATCGCTGGTATTTCCGCGGGGGCGAAAATTTTAGCCGTGGTTGGCAACACCGAAACCACAAAAGTTTACCCCCACATGGTCGGAGTTGTTAAGAAAAATAGCCCTTTAAGAAAACCAGAAGATTTCGTTGGGAAAAAAATAGGATTGTCTAAGGTTGGCGGCTGCCACGAGTACACCCCCTACGCCTGGCTAGAACAAAACGGGATTAAGGATCCCAAGTCAAAAGTTGAAATAACCATAATCAACTTAACCGTCCTAGAGCAGGCTCTAAGGCAGGGAGAAATTGATTTGGCCATGCTCCATAAAACGCCGGAAGAAATAAAAAGGAATGACGAGTTTGACATAATATTTTCCGATTATGACGTATGGGGAACCGATGGCGGGGCCACCCCGAATTATTTCTCCGCCAAATTCATTAAAGATAATCCCAAAGTCGTCAGAAATTTTGTCACGGCCGTGGCCGAAACGCTTGACTGGATGAACGCCAATTTGCAGGGCGCGAGAGAAATAACCGCTAGGCGAACAAATCAGGACGTTAATAAACTCTCTTCGAATTATTACTCACCTAGTGGGATCATAAAACCCGTTGAAGCCAAACTTTGGATTGACCTTTTGGAAAGATTCGGGGAAATTAAGCCCGGCCTAACCCCCGAGGATATTTTTACCAATGATTTTAATCCTTATTATAAATAATTAAATAATATATCTATTTATGTCATTTATTTGTTAATATATAAATTTATTTATAATATTTATTTTTCTTTGGTAAGAATATGTTATTGTTTTCGATCATTATTTACTCATTGTTTTAACCAGCGAAATTTTTAAGGCCGCGACTATTTCGCGACTATTTCGATAGTTACCTCTTCCCACGTCCGATCATTAAAGGGGCTTTTCCTGGTAATAACTCCTTCGAGGATCTCCGTTTGAGGTGACCTAAAAAGGCCTTCCCTTTCGAGACTATAACTTTTAAAAAAAAATTATCACCTAAATACACAACATATATATAATAAATTGTCAATTTAACCGATAAAAGTCAAAAGGTACTCGCCATGATTTCTAGACAATCTTTCTCCTCTTCGTTATTTTTTATCTTGGCCGCCCTCGCGGTGGCCGTTATTTCTGGCTGCGGCGATAACCAAGCCAAAAACGAAACCGCGCCTCAAAAGGCGCTAGCCATGGACTCACCCCAAGAGCCCCAGCTAACGGCCTTAAAGGTTCCTTTCACCGCTAACCCCACGTCTCCAGCTCTCCTAGAGATAGGCGACGAGCTTAAGATTTACCAAAAACACGGGCTCCTAATGGATTTTGTCGGCTCAGTGCCAGCCACCCAGGAAGTCGCCGCCGTTGTGTCCGGCGAAATAGACATCAGCCAAGGTAACCACATAAATAGAACCATAGCCGGAATTTCGGCTGGTGCCAAAGTCAAAGCCATCGCCGCTAAAACCGAGACAACGGAAAGAGTCCCGCACATGATCGGGATAGTCACCAAAACCAGCCCAATCAAAAAGCCCGCTGACCTGGTGGGAAAAAAAATAGCCATTCCAACCTTGGGTGGTTGCAATGAGTACACTCCATACGCCTGGCTCAATAAATTTGGGGTTCCAGATCCGAAACAGAAAGTCGAGATTATCGTCATGCCAGAGAGAAATATTGAGCAAGCTTTGCGCCAGGGGGAAGTGGATCTTGGCATGACTCACAAAATGCCTGAAGATATTTTACGCCAAGGTGAGTTTAACGTGGTTTTTTCCGATTATGACGTTTGGAAATCAGATGGTGGGGCGACCCCGTACTTTGTCACCTTAAAATTCATCCAAGAGCGTCCAGAAGTGGTCAAGGCTTTTGTGGCTTCCACCGCCGAAATAATAAACTGGGTTAACGCCCATCCCCTGGAGTCACGTCAGATCACCGCGAAAAGATCCAGAACCAACACTGACGTTAGCCTAATTAGCGAAAGGTATTACGCCCCCAACGGTATTATTAAACCCGAAACGGCCACTGTCTGGATCGATCTTCTTGAGGAATTTGGTGAGATTAAACCTGGGCTAACTTTAGAGCAAATATATACGAACGAGTTTAATCCACACTACAAGCTAACTAACTAGGATTTAAAACGTCTTATTATATTTCTGAATCAACCAAGTTGTTGGCTAGGGGAACGCCTTTTGGGGCTCCTAAGCGGATCCCTTGGGGGGTAATTTCCGAACAGGATCTCCAAATGGCTTTCAATCAACCGCAAGGTTTAGAGTAAAATGGATTTTAAGCCTTTGGGTCAGGCGTAAAAGTTCCTTAAGGAAAAACCTCGTAAAATTGTGGCGGGTCAGATGGCGCTTATGGTTGTCCTTCACAAGTCGCCCTTCTTCTAGCCGCCGGGTGGTGGTTCTAAAAGGTCTTTAATTAAGCGCGCCCAAGCGTTTCTGGCCCTTCTGGTACAGTTGAGTATGAGATAGATAAAATTCGTGTTGATATTTATGAAAGAACTAAAAACATGAAACATAAGGAGTTTTTAAAGCATTTTAAAAATCGTGGGGAAGAAACAGCTTAAAAATATGGTTTTACAATCGCAAAATATATAGATTCTAAAGTCGACAATCAATATTTATGATTTTGTTAATTGTTTTATTACCAAACTATTTATTTTTTAATTAATTATATGGTAATTCAGGCAAATTTTATATAGTAGAGTAGGAAGCTGGCTTCACCCAGAGATAAGACCAGGCTAATCGAATTTGGGCGTTTCGCGGGGAAAAATGCGAAGAAGAGGGGAAATGAAGCCCAAAACCTTTGATTTTCTAGGTTTCACGCATATTTGTTAACTACTCGGGCGAATAAGAAGTTTAAGCTATTTCGAAAGACGATCGGAAAGCGTCTGAGGGCCAAATTGGTTTCTCTGACAGACAGGATTCGGAAAAGAATCAATTGGAAGATTGATCATGTAGGTGAATGGTTAATGAACTCCCTAAGGGGGTACTATAATTATTTCGCGGTTCACGATAATCTGGACACTTTGTGGCGCTTTAGATTCAATGTAGGACATCGTTGGATGAAAGTGTTAAGAAGACGTAGTCACAAGTCAACGCTGACTTGGGATAAATTTAGCAAGATCATAGATATAATTTCCTACCAATTCATGCTTCTCACAGTCAATAGAAATGACAGATTGATTTAGCCTTTTAAAATCTTGCGCTTTTTTGTTAATATACTGAAATTGAGCGTTTCTATCAGTGCGCGAGTCACCTTCCTTAACTTTTTTATTAGCCTTTAGACGATATCCACAGGACTCCAAGAGCTTGCCAACAGTTTTAAAACTAACGCTTTGACCCTCCTCGCTATCCGCCACAAAACTGGAAAGGCCACTTGGGGTGGAGCTTAAAGGAAACTAGAAAGGCCACCTGGACGGAACGGATGCGACAAAAGCGGCTTCTGGCCACGACTTTATCGTGGTCTAACTGGCTTCATTAGCGAAGGGCTTAGTTGGGCTTAGCTGACGTTTCGGCGACTAGAAGTGGCCCCAGCTAGCGAGCTTAGGTTTAACCAACGTCACCCAAACCAAAGTGAAGGCCGGTCTGGGCTTACAGCCCGGGCCAGCCTTCGGCGATATCCCGAGGCCCTGACCCCGGGACGAGTTAGGCGAAAATGTTCAACTTGCCACCCAGGCCGGTCATTAGGGCCACGGCCTGGAGGGTGGTTTGCTGCTGCTGTAAAGCCAGCTGCTGCTCAACCACCAATTGAATGGTTTTCATAGCCAGGTCAGTCTGTTGTTTCTGCCCTTCATAGAGGGAGCTCACCAGCTTGCCCGCGCTATCGTTAGTCGAGGCGATGAGCGTTACCACGCTGCCCTCCTTGGCTTAAGATAGGGTTCTAGTCATTAAAACCCATACTCTTATCGGAGAGATGTGGCCTAAACTTAAAAATCAACTAAAGATTTAACAAAAGTGGATTGTGATTTAAACTAATTACTAGAGGGCGGATCGACTAGGTCCTTAAGATCTTTACCGACCTTAAAGAACGGCATCCTCTTGGCTTTAACCGCGATGGCCCCCCCGCTTTTGGGGTTACGGCCCTGATAAGGCGGGTAATCTTTAATCTGAAAGGAGCTAAAACCCCTTAACTCCACCCGTTCGTCATGCTTGAGACCATCGATGATGGAGTCAAAGAAGAGATTTACCACTTTTTCCGCTAGTTTGAGTTTAAGTTTGCTGGCTTCAGCAAAAGATTGGGTTAATTGTGATTTATTCATAAGTCATTCCGCCCCGAACATCCTAAAAATCGTGAGCCAACTCCATGTTAACTCCACTTGGGGATTACCCGCGGCTGGTCCAGGCCATGACCGTTAGAGAGTAGAGACCTTGAGCGATCCCGACTTGGCCTGCGACAAACGCTAGAACAATATGTTTAAATTTACTTACAGTTTGACTAGTTGTCAAGAAAAATCAAGAGTTTAAGCGAAATTTTAGCGTCCGCTCCCTTTTCAATTGGCTAATTTTTTAGTCCACTACCCTTTTAACCACGGGCTCCCGCTCGCCCTCTTAGCCCCAAGGAGCCAAAACTAGAGTTCAGCCAATAAACCGTCAAAAACAGGCCGCCACGGCCCCTTGGTCTTTGTGAGCGGTCAATGTCCTCTTGGCGCAAAAAAGGCCCCTAGGCCCGGATTTAGCCCCTTGGCTAAAGGGCCAATAGCTAACCTTAAGGCGCGAGCCCGAAGCTAAGCCGAAGCTGGGTCCCGAAGCTGAGCCTCAAGCGTCTATCGACTTCAGCCAAAAGCGGCCATAAGGCTGAAATGTGTTGTTAAAGGGCGGTTGGGGCTTGTTAGGGCTAAGTGAAGTTCCAGTGAAGATCCAGTGATGATTCTGTAAAGATCTAGTGAAGATTCTGTTAAGATCTAGGGGTTAAGGGCCAGAATTACCCCAAACCCTGCGGTTTAGGGCGTTTAAAGGTCTTTTTAGGCGGTTATCCAGCCTTGGGGGCCGGTTAAAGAGCTAATCTTTCGAGTAATAATCCCCCGGTCCGCCTACCGAGAAAAATCTGTAAATATATTTGACTAAGACTATTTCCCTTTTAATTACATCTCTTCAGACTTAAAGCCTTCCCAATTTTCAGTGGACAAGTTAATAAGAACAACCTATAATTCCAGAGCGAATGTCTCGCCGCCTGACCCTAAGCTTGAGCTTAGGGTCAGGCGGAGCCAATTCTTGAGCCGCTCGCGCCAACCGGTTTTTTTTAGCTCTCGCTGGCCTTAACTGGATCTAACCCTAAAACGCCCGGTCGAACGCGTTATAGCTACCTGACATTCAATGTTAATTAAAGCCTTAAAGATATAGTTTGGAATCAAATATGATCTCGTTTTCCATAAGCCCAGTCAACCTCATGCACGCGATGACCATGGCCCTCGATCTGGCGGTCGATGGGGTGAGCCTCCATCAGAAAAGGGTGGCCATCATGTGCGGCTATATCGCCGATAAAATGAGGCTAAAACCCCAAGACCAACAGGCCCTCCTTTCCGCGGCCTTAATGCACGACATTGGGGCCGCCTCCTTTAGCGATGAGCGGAAAAGGATCTCCAACCCCAATTACGTTGGCCGGGCCATGGATATCTTCGTCCACGCGGAAAACGGCTATATCCTTCTAAAAGACTCCGAGCCTTTCTCCTTCATCGCCGAGACGGTTAGGCACCACCACGACAACTGGGCTGGGGGCAACCTCTCCGGCTTATCCGGGGATCAGATCCCTTTACACTCCCGGATCATCCATCTGGTCGATCGAGTGGACATTAACATCTGCCGGACCAAACCCATCCTGGCCTGTCGCGATGACATGCGGAAACTGGTCCAGGAGGACCATGGCAACCACTTTGATCCCATGGTGGTGGAAGCCTTCCTGGAAAGCTCGGAAAAAGAGAGTTTTTGGCTGGATCTAACGGTCCCGGACTATGTCAACACCTTTAACGCCCGTCTTAACCTCGGGGGCACCCCCTACAACATTGAGGACTTGGTTAAGATAGCCGAGCTCTTCGCCACCTTGATTGACCGCATGAGCCGTTTTACGGCCACCCATTCCCGGAGCGTCTCCGGGGTGGCCGTCTTCTTAAGCGGTTTAAGCGGCTTTAGCGAGTCCGAGTTAGAGCTCATGAAGATTTCTGGGCTCTTACATGACTTAGGAAAACTTTCCATTCCCAACAGTATCCTGGAAAAACCGGGCCCCCTGGATCCCCAGGAGAAAATGACCGTCCGCCAGCACACCTTTTTCACCTACCGGATCCTTTCCCAAATCGAGCACATGGAAACCGCCGCCGCCTGGGGGGCTTGGCACCATGAGACCTTAGACGGCGAAGGTTACCCTTTCCGGTTGGACGCCACCGAATTGACCTTAGGGTCGAGGATCATGGCCGTGGCCGACATCTTTGTGGCCTTAACCGAAAACCGGCCTTACCGGAAGAAACTGGCTCAAGACGTGGTGGGGAGAATCATGCGGGACATGGTGGAACGCCGGAAAATCGCCGGGAACATCGTGGAAAACCTCTTGTCCAACTACAAGATGGCTGAGGAGATTGTCTTAAGTCAGGAAAATTGGACCCAACCCCTAACCATTAAGGAGCTTTAATGGTTAGACTATAAGATTTTATCGAGCTGGGGTGGTTAAAGGCCTAAAAAAGGCCTTTAACCTATTGGTGGTAGTCGCGAAAAGGCCAGGGGCAACCCTGGCCTTTCGCGTTAACGTTAGGTAATTTTTTTCTAAAAGGGCCCATTAAGGCCCCTTTTAGAAGTTAAAGGTTTAGAACTCGTACTTAATATCCACTGAACCCGAGGCGCCGCTACGTTTGCCAAAGTGACCCTGGACGCCTAGGTCGAGGCTAATGGGGATGGTGTCATCGCTAAGTAAAGTGATACCCAGCTCACCCGTCCCCGAAGAGCCCTCTAAGTCGGCGTTGGGGAGGTTAAGCCCCCGAACGCGGGCGTCGGTCTCGCCATCGAACTCGTAGATATACGATCCGCCAATGTACGGTTTAATGAAGTCAGTGTAATTGTAAGTGACCCTGGTGCCGGTCTTGATCCGGGAAGAGTCGGCGTCCTCCAAAGTGAACCTCTGGCCTAACACCTTTTGATCCGAGCCAAACTGCCGGGTCCAGAGGTACTTAAAGAAAACGTCCACGTTGGCCTCTTCAGTGGCCCTAAAGTCGTAGCCAGCCCCCATGTGAGCCCCCACGTAGGTTCCCGAGGTCTGGTACTTCGGCCGCCGACCGCCAATCCTGACGTTAGTGGCCCGATAATCGGCGTTGGAGTGGCCAGCCCGACCGGAAGCCTCTAAGTACAGGGTCCCGCCGCTAGACTCAATGTCATAACGGGCCATAAGGCCAGCCCCAGCGTAGGAGACATCGCCTTCCGCGTCAACGGCCCCGCCTCTAACTGGCGTATGGGAATCATAGGAGCCACCGCCAAACTCACCGAAAACGCCCACGGTCAGGCGATTCTGGTCAAAGAAATTGCCCATGGACACGCCGATTAGAGCGTTAACCCCAGTTAAATCCACGTGAGAGCCAGTCTCATAACGGCTTTTACCGCCGCTGACCCCAGCGAAAACCCCAATGCCGCCTTCAGTGGCCGCCCGAGCCTTAGCCAAAGTCAGGCCTTGGTCAGCCACGTAGTCTTGGGCCTGGTTCAAGAAAGCTAGCCTCGCGGCCGCGGTTTCCGTTAAGCTCTTGGTCCTATCCGTGGGCACAGGCGCGGAAATGACCTCCGCCACTAAAGCGTTATTGACGATAGAAAGATTATATCCAGTTTTGAAGAAGAAGCCGTCATCGCCCTCAATCTCAGTTTGACTAAGATTGCCTTGAATCGCGGTGGCGGACTGCATAAGGGTTATGTTGTCGCCCACATCAAGGTAAGACCCGCCATAGATGTCTACGGAAACAGTGGCTTGGTCTCCTATGTCAATGTTTTGCGCGTTTAAGGCCACAAAACCTGAGGCCACTGACTGGGGAAGAATATAATCGTAATACTGAAAATTGGCCACTGTGTTGATTACTGGCGTTCCGGTTGGGTCATACTGATCCAAAACTAACCTGTTGCCAGTCCGATTATCAATACCGGTACCGGGCGTCCCGACCAAGCCGCCTAAAACGTAACCCGTAATATTGGGGCTCCCAGATAAAGTCACTTTGTTGCCAGTGGCGCTTCCAACTCTACTATAACCGCCAGTGACGTTGTCGCCGACGCTACCGGAAGACACGAAAACCTCGTTAGAATAAGCGTCGCCAGTAGCGTTACTATAGCCGCCAAAGACCTCAGTAAAATTGGAGTTGGCGATTGAGACTTCGTTAGAGTAGGCGGAGCCATTTAACGTATAACCGCCAAAGGCGTTTTTGACATCGGAGTTCTTGATTTCGGCGCTGTTAGAGGTGGCGGAGCCATTATCCGTCCAACCGCCAGACACTCTATCCAAGACGGAGCTAGACTCGATGTAAACTTCATTGGAACTCACATCGCCTTTTACAGAGTCGCCTCCATAGACAGATTGCGTGATATTGCTTCCGGTGATATAGACCTTGTTTTCCTTAACATCGCCATTTAAGGAGCCACCACCCAAAATAACTTCAGCTTCAGATGAAGTCACTTGGACTTCGTTCTTCTCCACGGTTCCATATTGAGAAATACCGCCAGATATACTATCGGAAGCGTTAGTGTTTTCAACGATTACCTGGTTCTGGCTGACGGTGCCATTTCCAGAATAGCCACCGATAACATGACTGGCGTTGACATTAGAGACGTTGACTTTATTCTCTTTGACACTTACAGAGTGGGTGGTGGCGTCAGACCAACCACCGGATATATTGTTGGCTTGTAATACATCTTGAGTGTGAATAGTTACATTGTTTCCAGTGACTGACCCATTATGGGAAAAACCGCCAAAAATATTGGTGTTCGTTCTAGATGTTTGAACCGAATCAGTTGAATCATCTATGTCAACAGTATTGTAATCCGCTCTGCCGGAGCCACTCCGACCGCCGGTAATGTTGTCACCGATTATGCCGCCATGAATTTCGACTTTATTATAGGTAACATTTGTTGGGTTAGCGGATGTAACGTTGTTGTCACCGCCAAAAACATTAAAAGCGATTGAGCCGTTATATATTAAAACTTTATTATTAGATATTGTGCCGTTATCGCCTTCCATCCAGGCGCCCTTTACATTACTCAAAATCGTTCCATTATAAATAGTTACATTATTGCCTAATAAATTGCTACCAGAGGCGTTAGATAAGGCGCCAAATACGTCATGAACTTTAGCTTCATCCAGGGCGTTAATAATGACTTCGTTATCGCGAACCGTGCCGTTGCCGATGGTGCTGCCACCCACCAAATTACGCTCGATCGTGCCATTTATAAAGGTAACCGTGTTATTGGCCGAGACGCCGCTAACAACGGTACCGCCAAACACATCGCCGAAATTTGCGCCGTTGGCGGACACTCCTCCAGAAGTATTAACTAAGACGGTATTATTTGTGGCGTTAAAATTCCCTACGGCCACGCCGCCAAAAACAGTCCCGTTAAGATGGCCTGTCCCGTTGACAATTACTGTGTTCAGATGAGAGTTGGCGGTAAAATTAGCCCCGCCCACCACAGCCATATAGTCATCGCTGACAGTCCCATTCACTATCACAGTGTTACCTTGAGGGTTTGCGCCATAGGTTGGATCAGAAACGTTATAGATAATAACGTTACCTCCTATTTGGGAAATTGTTGCGTTATCTTTGCCATCATCGGCTGGCGAGTTGCCAATGTAAACACCACCAATATCGGCCGCCCAAGCCGTTGTCGCCCAGTTTAAACCTACGACCAGAGTCAAGACCAAGGTGATCGCTAAAATCCGGCCAACCTCGCCCAAAAGGTTGACATTGGACTTAACAATCCTTCTGTTTGTTTCGCCCATACCATTCTCCTTGTTACCACAGCCATATAAAGCTAAATAATAAAATTGATATATAATATAATTGATTAAGTTAATTAATAACTGAAAATATATTAACCTAGAGTCTAATATTAAAATCAAGACGATTAATCAATAATTTGAAATTACCAAGTTCCTTTAATTTCTAAAAACCCTATGTCCAGCTCCTTAAAAATAAATCGACCCTAAAAAGACGCATGGCCTTATAATCGGCGGTCTTATTTTAGGTTAATGATAATAAAATTTTGGCGCGAATAAACTAAGGTAACGCCAAATTACCTCGGAACAGTGTATATCAAAAAGAACGATTTATGTCAGATTTTGTGTCAGAAGAAATGAAATCATTCCTTTAAATGTTTTTTACCACTATTAATACTGAAAATCAAGGGGATTATACGGCCAGAATCGAATTTTTTTTTCATGAACTTCTTTCGCAACAGCTTAGAATTTTAATAAATATGTTATTATTTTTTATTATGAAAAAATTATTATATTACGAATTTATAATAAACGTATACTTTTATTGACTTAATAAGATGATAAAATGATTTTGGTCGGGAAAGATTTTCGAATAAAATGGTCCAAAAGGCCGAGGTTTTACCAGGGCGATGGTCGAATTTTTCTTCAAAGCTCCAGCCGATAGGCTCGCTATAAGTTTAAGCGGCTAAAAAAAAGATCTAACGACCTTAGATGGGCGACTGATCTTGGGCTTAGGTTTTATTAGCGATTATCTGGCTTAAAGAGCCCAACAGGATTGGCGGCTTTAATGGTTGGGGGGTAGCCATACTTAACTTAAGGGATTAGCGACTTTAAAGGCGGGAGGTGGCCTCGAGGGTGAGTGATAGGTTTTTTAGGGCCTTTTGGTTAAACGAGGGAGTCACTAGTGGCGAATGGTTCGACCATAAGACAAAGGGATAAGTCATTATGGCCCCATATGGACCACATTAAGCCGCCGGGCCACTTAAAAAACTAGCGGCTATCGTTAACCCAACCAATGGCCAGTGACTGGCCATTGGTTGGAGATTTCTTAGCGAAAGACTGGCTTAAAAAGCCTCTAGATTAACGGCTTTGAGGGTTAAGAGGGTGTTGTGGTGGTTAGCCTAGCCCCAAGGTTTTAAGGGCTCTTGAGGAATATTTGGGGGTCTTAGGCGAGAGATCACAGTTTATAGCGATTTTCTGGTAAGGTCCTAAAGGCGAAGTCGGCCTAAGCCATAGACTGGCTAGAACTCGTATTTAAACTCCATAACCCCGGATAAACCCCAGCGAAACCAAAGTTCCCCTGGACTCCCGCATCCAGGCTAAAGGGGTAGGTCGGGCCGGGTTTAAAGGCGAGGCCCAACTCAACCAGTCCAGATAAGCCTTTAAACGCGGCGTTGGGGAGGTTGACCTCGAAGGCTTTGGCCTTGGTTTCGCCCGCGAATTCGTACATATTGGCCCCACCAAAATAAAGTTTAACGATGTCGCTCAATTTGTGGGTTAGCCGGGCCCCGGTTTTTAGGCGAAAAATTGGCTTTATTTAAGGTAAAGCGTGGCCCCAGAAGGTCATGTTCGGATCCGCATTGACGGTTCCCTAAATATTTGATAAAAACGTCTAAATGAGTCTTATCGGATAGGTGAACTACCGCTCCACTAAAGTGTACCGGCTTCTTCGGAAGCTCCACTATAGTGTGTACCGGCTTCTACGGAATTCGGTTAGTTTACCAGACTAAGTTACGAGAAATTGTAGCTAC
>JAISRZ010000079.1 GCA_031273455.1 Deltaproteobacteria bacterium
GAGGCTTTTAGTCTTTATCTAAACGAATATACTTACTACTCTTTTATAGAAGACGAAAAACAATATCAGGTTTTCTTGGAGTCAGCCCTGTTCATGGCCGATCAGGGGGTAGACTCCCAAGAGATGACGGCCCAAGGTCTTCTGGATGTCCATTTCGTTAGCCCTAAAGGCGAACATTTCATTATAGAACTTAAGGTCTATCGAGAGAAAACCCCCAAGTCTTCTGATTCTCCCGAGACTAATCCAGACGCTAATTCCGCCGACCCGCCAGAGAAAGGCGCTAAACCAAAACATATTCCCCCACCGCTGGACGACCAGGCTAGAGCCAAGCTAAGGAAGTCAATGACCCCTATAGCCGAGGCGGCTTTAATCCAGATTAAAGAGAAGTACGTTGATAAGTATAGGGGAGAAGGTCAACCAATCGCCATGGTCGCCCTGGTCATGGCCAGACGGACTTTCGTTTTAGCCAAGTTTGAGGTTATGGAACCAAAATAGAAGGCGTAAATGGACCCTAAACCGTGGCCCTAGGGCGCGAAAAACGGTCTTTAAGCTTAAGGTTTCTGGCCTTTTTGGCGCTTTTCAGCCTAAGGCCCCTTGGCGTGTCCATAGGCGACCGTGGACTAGCTATCCACTGGCTACTGAGCTAGGCCTATAGGCGAGGCTAGTGGTTGAAAGAGGAAACATTCGCCGCGCGACTCTAACGTACGCCGCCACCTATAACATAGACCTTGTGAACGCTTACGACGTTTTTGACAGACTATGAAAAAAAATTATGAAAAAAAATCGCGTATCATGTCGCGTAACGGATCTGGAGGCCGTTTCTATGGGCGCGCGGCGCGTAATCACGTTGACTCCAGCGGAAAGGGTTGAGTTAACAAATTTGACTAAAACTCGAAAGAGTGACAGTCGGACAGCTCTTTTCGCCAGAGCCCTTTTACTTAGCGACCGGTCGCCTTTAGGTCTTGGCTGGTCGAATAAAGATATTCGCGTAGCTCTTGGCCTTAGCGAAAGAGTTCTGGAAAGGCTGAAAAAGCGCTTTCTCGAAGGTGGCTTGGAACGAGCAATCGAGCGTAAACCGCTGGAAACGCCCCAGAAAGACCTAAAACTGGATGGGGTTTTCGAAGCCAGGCTCATCGCTCTGGCCCGCTCTCCCGCTCCAGAGGGGAGGACTCGTTGGACTGTTCGTCTTTTAGCCGCGAAGGCGGTGGAACTGGAGTATATTGACGCTGTCTCCGCTATGTCAGTCCAGAGGATACTAAAAAAATTGAATTTAGACCTCACCAAAGGAAGCTCTGGAAAATCCCGCTAGAAAATAACGCCGCGTTAGTAGCGGCTACGCGGGACAAAATTTAGGCGCCTTGACCATTCATTTTAAATGTTACAAGACCTAGTATTTTTTTTTCTAAAAGTTGAGGCCCTTTTATGTCCGCCGCCAACCGTTACAACAATGATTTAAGAAGCTTAGAGGAAATTATCTTCAGGAGCCTTAAAAGCGGGCCCTTACGCTTATTGGCCCAAAAACAGCGGCTCATGGAACTCTGGCCCAAAGTCGTGGGCGAGGAGGCGGCGGCCAACTCCAAGCCCTATCTTTTCTTGGAGGGTATTCTCCACGTCCACGTGACCACCTCGGTCTACTTGGATAAATACCGGTATCAGTTAAAAGAATGGGTGGAGCGTTACCGGGTGGAGCTCCAAGCCCCGGTGGTGGAGCGAATTAAGCTAACTGTGGGGTCTTTAACTAAACCGTCCTTCCCCAAAGACTAATATCTTCCCTTTTAACCACCAATAAGACGGCTTTAATCTAAGCCGCCTTATGATTTTTGGTCCAGGAGAACTTTTCCGGTAGCCGCCCTAACTTTACAAACATTTTACTTGCTTTTCTTAATAGTCTTAAGTTACAATAAATTACGCGTTAAAAATTCTTTATACGCTTATTAATAATCTTTTTAAATTATTAACGCTAAATTTAGCTTAAAAACTAAAACTCAACCGCATTAACCCAACTATTGGGGGCTAAAGGACGAGGGAGCGTGAAACCGCCCATTAAAGCGCCTGACTGGCGCCGACAAAGTAGGCTTTTAAACCTCCTTTTCGCCTTAGCCTTAGTCTTAGGTTTGGCCGCCTGGTTTTCCGCCTTTTACCTAATTCTGGACACGGCCATTATCTTGTATCCCCCGGACGAAAGCTTCCTTAACGCCAGAAGAAGAGTTACGCCGCGACCTTTAACTGGGCCTTATGGGACGTCCTTATCTTTAATCATCGCTTCCCTGGTTAGCTCTTTCGCCATTGGGGCCTCCATCCACCGCCACTGGATCATCCGAACTCACGGGAGCGCTTTTATCCCCACCTCCTTAGGCGGGGTTCCCTTAGGGGACTTAGGCTCCATCCTGGGCTCCTATTCTGGGGCCATAAGAGAAGACGTTTTACGAGAGGTGGTGAAAACCATAGCCGCGTCCGCTGGGATTAACCCGCCGAATATCTACCTTTTGCCCTATGAAAAAGGGGTTAACGTTATGTCCGCCGGGCTAAACCCGGACGACTCGGCCATCATGGTCACCAAAGGGGCTTTAAAATACTTAAGCCGCGAGGAGCTGATGGGGGTTATCGCCCATGAGATCACCCATATCGTAAAAGGGGACACCCGCCACAACTCTTTAATCGCTGGCTGGCTTTACGGGTTTTTTATCCTTTCGGCCTTGGGGACGCGTCTAGCTAAAAGCGTTAGCGATGGCCCTCCGGCGTTTTTTGGTTTTTTGTTGATTGGCATGGGGTTTTTAGGGAATGTCTTGGGCCAATTGATCCAATCTCTCCTCAACCGCCCCCGGGAATCCTTAGCCGACGCCCATTCCGTGGCCTTAGCCGGCTCCCCTAGCTATCTGGCTCAGGCCTTTAAGACCATTGGGGGGTTAGACGAGACTGGTTATCTCAAAAACGTTAAAGCCCACGCCGCGGACACCCGCCACCTTTTTATCGTTGATTGCTCTAAAACTAAGCTTTCGTCCCACCCGGCGCTACCCAAACGGATCTGGGACTTGGACCCAGATTGGGATGGCGTCTGGCCGGACTTTACGGTTAACCCGGTGGATTTGATTAACGAAGCTAATGAACCCATTAACCCACCCCGTTTATCCATTTTTAACTCCCCTAAACCCGTAAAATAGCCCGTGAAAGCCTCGCCGCCGCCTTCCTTTAGCCTTACCGCGCCTAACCAGCCTAACTAGGCCTAACCAGGCCTAACCTAGCCAACCCCCTAAAACCCGGAACTAAATTGACTTTATTAGCTAAAAGGGTTATATTTCACTCAAATATTGAAAGGCGTAACTTATGGACTTTGGCCCTTTTTAAAGGCCAAAAGGCTCAAAAACGCTTTTTTGGATCGTTAAAATTTCGGATCCCCCGCCCTTAATAGGCTGTAAGCCGACTATTCCATTGGTTGACCCACATGTCCCCTACCATCGCTTATCTTATGGACGCTAGCGCCTTTATCCACCGGGCTTTTCACGCCATGGGGAACTTAACCGCCCCGGATGGCCAACCCACTGGGGCCATCTTTGGCTATGTCAACTCTCTTTTTAAGCTCATAAAAGACCGCCAGCCCCAAGCTTTGGCCGTGGTTTTCGATAGTCGGGGTAAAGGCCGGCGGCACGCCCTTTACCCCCAATACAAAGAGAACCGCCCACCCATGGATCCAGATTTAGCCTCCCAGCAAGAGCCTATTCGGGAGATCACTAAGGCTTTGGGCTTATTTTCCCTAGAGACGCCCGGTTTTGAGGCCGATGACATCATCGCGTCTTTGGCCCAAGACTTAACCGCGAATGGCCACCAGGTGGTCATTGTCTCGGGGGACAAAGACTTCTATCAGCTCTTAAGCGATAAGATCTCCATGTATGACCCCAGCCCCAAGAAAGACTCCGCTCTAACCGCCGAGGCCTTTCGGGAGCGATTTGACCTCGAGCCCCCGGCCTTTTTGCAAATGCAAGCCTTAATGGGCGACTCCAGCGACAATATCCCAGGGGTCCCGAAAATCGGTATAGTCAACGCCCAAAAACTGATAAAACAGTTTGGGACCATTGATAACCTTTACCAAAACTTAAACGAGATTAAATCCAAGAGCGCCCAAGAAAACTTGGCCGCCCACGAGGCCGAGGCTCGGATCTCCTTGGAGTTGGCCCGCTTGGGGGCGCCGGACACCCCCAAAATCGCCATTGAGGACTTAAAACCCCAACCCCCGGATCTAACGACCTTAAACGCCCTTTTTAAAAAACTGGACTTTAACCGGTTTAACGCCGAGATTAAGCGTCTTTACGGGGAATCCTCCCTTTTTGATCCAAAAGGCCCCAGCGCGGTGGATTCCTCTTCCCCCAAGGAGCCAGCGCCGATGGGGGAAGTTACGGGGGAAGTCACTTCCGGGATAGATTACGCTAGCTACGTCCTAGTCAATCCCCATTCATTAAGCGATCTCCTGGAAAAGCTGGCTCAGGCTAAAAGCCTCGCCTTGGATCTAAAAACCGATAACCAACCCCCTTTAAACGCTTCAATCGTGGGCTTAAGTTTAGCCCTTGGCCCCAATCAGGCTTATTACCTCCCGTTTCAGGCTAGAGATCTAACGAGCGAGGCGCGACTCGATCTTAACGAGACCTTAGAAAAATTAACCCCCCTTTTAACCGACTCGACTAAAGCCTTAATGGCCCATAACGCCAAAGCCGCCTGGCTGACCTTAGCCCAAAGGGGCGTTAACCTTCCGGCCCCCCAAGGCGATCCGGCCTTGGCCGCCTATCTTTTAAACCCAGTCAACCAGAACGGGTTAAGCCACTTAAGCCTCAAACTATTAGGGATCCAGCCTTTGGATCTAGCCCCGTATATTGATCTAAAAAAAGCTTCCTTTGGGGATCTGGACGTGGCCACGGCCCTAAAAAGCTCGGCCGAGTCGGCGGATTTAACCTATCGCTTAGCCGTAAAATGCGGCTTTGATTTGGCCAAAAACCCGCCGTTGTTAGCTTTGTACCAAAAGGTGGAGCTCCCCTTAACCGAGCTTTTGGCCCGCCTAGAAAAGCGGGGTATTTTAATAGACCAAAAAGCCTTATTGACCTTAAGCGAGGAGTTTGGCCGGGAGATCGCCGCCAGGGAGCGTAAGATCCAGGCCTTAGCCGGTCAGTTGTTCAACGTGGCCTCCACCAAAGCCTTGGAAAAAGTCTTATTTACGGACTTAGGCTTAAAGGTGGGCAAAAAAACGGCCAAAAAGACCGCTTACTCCACGGATAGCGAGGTCTTAAGGGAACTAATGGCTGGGCCGAACCCCCATCCGATCCTCCCGGAGATCTTAGCTTTTCGGGAGATCTCCAAGCTAAAAAACACTTACGCCGATAAACTCCCCAACTTCGCTGACGCGAATGGCCGGGTTCACACCACCTTTAACCAAACCCAAACGGCCACTGGGCGGTTATCGTCCTCGGAGCCTAACCTCCAGAACATCCCGACCCGCTCGGAAGAGGGGAAAAAGTTTCGGGCTTGCTTTGTGGCCGAAAATGGGCAGGTTTTAGTGGGGGCGGATTACTCCCAGATTGAGCTCCGGATCATGGCCCACTTTTCCCAAGACCACGCGTTACTGGCCGCCTTCGCTAACCACGAGGACGTCCACGCCCAGACCGCGGCCCGGATTTTTGGGGTCCCCTTAAACGAAGTCACTTCCACCCAAAGACGCCAGGCCAAAGCCATTAACTTTGGGGTCATTTTTGGCCAAGGGGCCTTTGGGCTGGCGAAAAAGTTGGAGATTAGCCGGACCGCGGCTAGCTCGATCATTGACGACTATTTCCAGCGCTTTAGCGGGGTCAAAAACTACATGGATAAGGTCATCTTAGAGGCCAAGAAAACCGGCCATTTAACCACCTGGTTTGGTCGGCCAAGACCCTTAGAGGCCATTAACGCCCTGGGGACCCAAGCCCGGCGCGGGGCCGAGCGGATCGCCATTAACACCCCTATCCAGGGGACAGCGGCCGACATCATCAAAATGGCCATGATTGAGGTGGACCGCGAGCTCCAAAAAAGGGGCCTTAAAGCTCAGCTTCTTTTGCAGGTCCACGATGAGCTGGTGGTGGAAGCCCCGGAAGAAGAGGCGGCCGAGGTTAAAACCATCTTGGCCGCGACCATGGTTAAAGCCGCCCGCGAGCCTTTGGTCCCCTGGCCCCCCCAAGGCCCCATCACCGTGGCCATGGAAGTGGACGTCTCGGCCGGGCCCAGTTGGGCCAGCGCCTAAAAACCGCCCTTCCCCCCCAACCTCTTCCCCCGCGCCCCTTGGCGCGGGGTTTAACGTTTAAGGCCATAGCCAGCCACCCGTCAGCCCCAATATTAGGCCCACCCTAAACGCTATAAGGGGACCTTCTATTTTATTGTCCATTTTTTTTCATAAGATGGTATAATATGGACTTAACCAGAGGGTTAGCTTTTATTTCCTTGTTTTTTTTGGATATTTTGGGAGATTTAGTTTGAAAAAAGAAAACCCGGAGGATTTGGCCCTCAATTCCTCGGACATCAATCTATCCGAGGCGGACCTTAATAAGCTGGATTCCCTGGCTAACGAAGACTTTCCGGCGCCCGGGGTTCTTAAAGCCAAAGAGCCGGTCCCAGCGGCCCCAACGGCTATAAAGACCCCGGCGACCCCGGAGGATCTGGATGGCCTAGACGCCCTTAACGCCCTGGACAACCTGGAAGCCCTGAACAACCTGGACAACCTAGACGCCCCTAACGACCCTAACGCCCGGGCGGACCTTAAGGCCCATAAGGATCCTAAAGAAGAGAGCTTGGCCGCGGATTTAGATAAGGTCGCGGATTTAGATCCGCTCGGTTTAGCTTCTGGCGACTTAGAGCCAAACGATCCGGCTCCCGTTCGGAAAAAGCCAGCCCCCAGGCTAAAACGCTCGCGGGTTAGAGGCCCCGACCAGGCGCCACCGCCGAAACCGGTGAAAAAGAGCCTCTTGGGTCGGTTGGTCCGGGCGGCCGCTTGGGGGGCTTTATCCTGCGCCATATTAGGTCTGACCGTTCTTTTTTTAGGTTACGCTTACCTCTCCCAAGATCTGCCCTCAGTGGAGGTCTTAAAAAACTACCAGCCCAAAACCGTGACCTTTTTCTACTCCAGCGATGGGGAGATCATTGGCGAGTACAGTCACGAGCGGCGGCTGGTTAGACCTCTAAGCGAAATTCCCCTCATCGTCCGCCAAGCCTTTATCGCCGTGGAAGACGCCAACTTTTACCAGCACGGGGGAGTTAACGTTTTAGCCATGGCTAGGGCCGCTTACCACAACCTCGTGAGCGACAACTTACAAGGGGCCTCCACCATCACCCAGCAAGTGGTCCGCTCCTTTTTCCTGTCTAGGGAGAAAAAGCTCGTCCGGAAGCTCCGGGAAATCATCTTGGCCTTCCGTTTGGAAGGGGCTTTGTCCAAAGACGAGATCCTCTACCTTTACCTCAACCAGATCTATCTAGGCCAAGGGGCCTACGGGGTGGAGGCGGCGGCGGAGACTTATTTCGATAAAACCGTGGACCGTTTAACCGTGGCCGAGGCGGCCATGTTAGCGGGCATCACCCAATCGCCCGAGGGCAAAAATCCCCTACGGCAACCCCAAGAGGCCAGGGCTCGCCAAGTCTACGGCATCAAAAGGATGGTCGCGGTGGGCTTTATCACCCCCCAACAAGGGGACGCGGCCTTAGACGAGATTTTAAACCTAGTGGGCGAACGGCCTAACCCCAATTTAACCGCGGCCCCGTACTTCACCGAGCACGTTAGGCGTATCCTAGCCGAACAATATGGCGAGGAAAGCTTATACAACGATGGCTGGCGGGTTTTCACCACTTTAGACGCTCGAGCCCAAAAAGCCGCTGATTTAGCCGTGGCTCGGGGCCTTTGGGAGTACCAAAGGCGCCGGGGGTTTAAAGGGCCTATCAATCATCTAACTGAGCGGGAGATCGCCCCCTTTATCCAACAAAAGACCAAAGACTTTCCCCCGGACGGGTTAAGCCCCGAGCGCTTAAACCAAGCGGTTATTTTAGCTAAAGACGACCAAGGGGTGGACATCGCGGTGGGCCCCTACCCCGGGCGAATCACCCTTAAAAACCTGGAGTGGATCGGGAAACCCAAAGTCAAAACTTTAGCTCGGGGCGACGTTATCTGGGTCCGAACGGACCCGAGCGGACCCAGTCTTACGCCCAGCGCCACGGACAAATCCCAGGCCCTAGCCTCGGTGGCTAGCCAAGCCGCGGGCGAGGGGCCCATTCGCCCCTTTATTCTGGAGAACCGCTCGGACGTCCAGGCGGCTTTACTCAGTATGGATTTAGCCACCGGCGGGGTGGTGGCCATGGTGGGGGGCCGAGATTTTCGGGAGAGCCAGTTTAACCGGGCCACCCAAAGCCAAAGACAACCTGGGTCCTCTTTTAAACCCATTGTCTACGCCGCGGCCATGGACAATGGCTTCACCCCCGGCTCGGTCTTAATCGATGGGCCAGTGGTCATTGACGACCAGTGGACGGGCCGCCGCTGGAAGCCGGTTAACTCGGACCATAAGTTTTTAGGCCCCATGACCCTGTATAGCGCCTTAGTGGCCTCCAGAAACTTAGTCTCCATTAAGATTTTGGAGCGGATTGGCTTTGAGGCCTTGGACAAAACCGCAAGCGATCTAGGGATCACCACCAAGCTGCCCCACTCGCCCCCAGTGGCTTTAGGGGCCCATGGGGTGGTCATGCCGGAAATGCTCTCGGCTTACTCGGCTTTCGCCAACCAAGGCCAAAGGGTGGAGCCTAGGTACATTAACCGGATTGAGGATCGCCATGGCCGGGTGGTGGCCACCTTTGAGCCCACGTTTCATGAGGCCATCTCCCCGGGCACGGCTTGCGAGATCACTTGGATGTTAAGGGGCGTGGTGGCCCAAGGCACCGGGACCTCGGTTAAACCCTTAAAACGCCCGGTGGCCGGCAAAACTGGGACCACCAATGACGCCTCGGACGCCTGGTTTGTCGGTTTTACCCCGGAAATCGCCACCGCCGTCTGGATGGGGACCGATGAGTTAAAGCCCCGGGCCGTGGGCGAAGTCGGGGGCCGGGCGGCGGGGCCTATTTTTCTGTATTACAACCAAGAGGTTCTCAAAGACAAACCCATCGTGGATTTTCAGGTGCCCAAAGACGCCCAGTTAGCCGCGGGCGGGGCTTTTGGGATTTGCTATAAAGCCGGGACCATTGGCCAAGGGATCTCGGAAACCCAGATGACCGCGAGCTTGGAAGAGGACTTTTTACGGGCCGATATGGGCGAGGGGTCGGGGGATCCGCTAGCCCAACTGGACCCGGCCCAAGCCCCGGAAGAGACGTTTTTAGAAGAGGAGACGAGGCCGTAGCGAGATCGTCCAGATCTGGCCACTTGGCCGGTTAAGCCAGAGGCGACCAACCTATCGCGTTTTAAACTAAGCCCCTTAATCGGGGCTTATTTTTTTTATCGCCCGAGGTTATAAAGCGTCTAGATTAAAGCTGGTTGGGAAAGCGTTAAGCTCCTTTCGATGGGGCTTTAGCCTAACCCTCGGGCTCATAACCCTTTCTTGACCCGTTCTGAACCGGTCCTAGCCCCGTTTTGAACAACCTTTGAACAGAGTTAGAACGAGGCCAGAGCGTGTCATATCGAGGTTTAGAGCGGGTTTTGACCAAGCCGCGCGCCGCCCTGGCTTAAGCTGGCTATAAGCCAGAGCGAAAGCCCACTTTTGAACCCCTTCTGAACCAGTTTTTGGACCCGTCATCAACAAGTTTTGAACATGGTTTGACGAACTGGACTAAGCCAAGGCTTAGGGCCCCTGGCGCGTCAGTTTTAAGCCAGCCGTATCTCGGGCCTTGAGCCAGTTTTGAGCCAGCCTTGAGCCAGTTTTGAACAAGCTTTGAACTAGCCTTGAGCCAGCTTTGAGTTAGGCTTGAGCTAGGTTTGGGGCGATTTTAAGCCAGTTTTGAACAAGTTTTGGCTAACTTGGGCTTAAGTCACCCTGGCAACCCTTAACCGAGCGCCCCCTAAAACGAGCGAAAACCGGTCGCCTTGGCTTTATCTCTAGGAAGGGCCAACCAACGTTAAAGCGAGGCGAAAAAAGCCGCTAGGCGGGTTTAAAGGCGGTTTTCGGGCGGGGAGCCTTCTAGACCTTTGGTAAACGAGTTCTGAGCCGGTCTTATTCAAGTTTTGAACAGACTTTGAACTGGGTTAGAACACGGCCAATACCAGGCTAGAGCATAGCTAATACCTGGCTTAAACCAGTTTTGACCAAGTTTTAATCCGAGCCTTAGGTAATCGCGCCCAACCAAGACTGACCGCCCTTTCCGGGCTCGTTTTGAGCCAGTTCTTGGACCCGTCCTCAACCAGTTTTGAACATGTTTTGACGAACTGGGCCAAACCCCGAGGGTCAACAGCCCTTACGAACAAGTTATGAGCCAGTCTTGACCGCGCGCTAAACCAGTTTTGAACCGGTCTTAAACAAGGTTAGAGCTAGGATTGGGCTTGGTTTAAGCCAGTTTTGAACAAGTCTTAGGCTAACTTGGGCTTAAGCCTACGGTGTAACCCTTGGTGGGTTACCCCCTAACGCGCCTAAAAACCGGTCATCTTGGCTTCATCGCTAGCCAGCGCATCACAATCACTAAGGCGAGAGAGAAAAGCAGCTAGGCGGGTTTAAAGGCGTTTTTCGGGCGGATGGTCACCTCCCCCTTTCTTGAGCGCGCCTGGAACCGGTCTTAGTCAGGTTTTGAACAAGCTTTAAACCGCCATAAACCCTGACCAGACCGGGATTTAGCCTGTTTAGACAGGACTTGGGGAATCGGGCTTAAACCACGGCGCGTCGCCCCTTTCCGAACGCTCTTAGAGCCAGGTTTTGGGGGGCTTCGCGGATTTTGGATCTTTTTCAAAAAAGAAAAAAATATTGATAGAAAAACGGCCCAGTTTCCCACAAGTTTTGCGCCGACCTTGAACAAACTGGACAAAACCCTAGGCTCGCGGTCCATCGCGGGCGACTTCCGCGCCGGACACGGCCCGGTCGTAAACCAGCTTTGAACCAGTTTTAAACCAGTTTTAAACCGGCCTTGGCTCAGGCTAGAGCGAGGATTGGACAAGGCTTAAGCCAGTTTTGAACAGTCTTGGGCTGAACT